>JBEBXF010000069.1:0-11448 GCA_040391725.1 Eoetvoesiella caeni
CGAGGCCGCTGGTATTGGCCGGGAATCTCTCTACAAGGCCCTGCGCGCCGATGCCAGCCCACGCTTCGACACCATCGCCAAGGTATGCAAGGCGCTGGGGGTGCGCCTCGTCGTCCAAGCTGAGCACCCTGCCTAAGCCCACGGCTTTACCACCTCGCGTAATTGCCCCTTTACCTCATAACCACGTATTCGCCTGCACCCACGACATATCGATAGGGCGCCATGCCTATTCCATCGGCATACCCTTCTTGGAGCCAGTTGAAAAGCTTAAGGGTATTGCTGCCGAGCGTGCAGAACATTGACCACTTCGATATCGGTATGAGTGACCCGATAGATAACGATATAGTTGGGATGCACAACGATCTCGCGGGTACCCGATACTCGGCCAGGACGTCCCCAATACGGGTATTCGGCTAAAGGCAAGATCGAGTCTTGGATACGCTCTTTGAGACTCCACGCCGCTTGCGGGCTGTGCTCGGCAATATAAGTAATGATTTCCGCTAAATCGTCAGAAGCAGAAGAAAGCCAGGAAACTTTTAGCATGCGCTCACATTAGATTGTGGTTAGGTACAAGGCTATTAAGCCGTCACGACCTTTATCGTGAGCGCGTTTTTTTTAGTGCTTGGTGCTGTTTTTCCGCTTTTTCAAGAATGGCGTCCATGCGGGCCATTACTTGGTCATGGGGAATGCTTGGACGCGGGTCGGCCAGGCTGGCTTCTACCTTTGCACGAAGCCAGCGGTCATAGCCGACCGCTTGTTCTTCGGTCTCGAACTCGGAGACGATGGGAGAGAGAGCAACACTCATGGCAAAAATTCCTAGTTGACTGTCCTAGTGTAAAGCAATTGAACGCCACGGGGCTAATTGCGTGAGGACTTGTTTATCATGATTCCACTTATCGGAACTTAAATTTGCTTCTTATGGGCTACCTAAGGGAAAACCCTAGCCGTAGAATTTCACTCATGGGAAGTAAGACGCAGCACCCGATACAGGATCCCCCGCCTTACCAGCCCGGCCAAAAGCCAGGCTTGTCCCTTTTAAGTTACGTTATCAACAGTTAAAAGGAAAGCATCATGAAAGCAACTCTCTCCACATACGCCCTGGCTCTTGGTCTTATGGCTGCCGGCCCCATGGCTGCTCAAGCTCAAGGCTCCGCTCAAGTCGATTCCACTTTTGCACAAACCCAAAGCGAATTGGCCGACTGGCGCGCTGCGGGCTTCGACGAACAAACCTACGCCGCTTTGGTCAAGGACGTAAATGGCGCCGAATACCAGCAACGCATGGCCAAGTTCGAACAGCTTCGCGCGTTGCACACGCAAGCCGCGCAAAACTGATCGGTTTTTGCACTGAATCAGGTAATCCACCGCCAGTCTCGCCAAGGGCCACCCAATTTGTTTCAGTTGGGTTGTTATTCGGGCGACCCGTAACGCACTGGCTCCAAACCGGGATACTTCCCGGTGATTCATGAAATGCCAAACAGGCGGCTGAATTTGATTCAGCCGCCTGTTTGGCATTTCTGCCTAGTAAAACCGTTTACGAAGACGGGAATCGGTAAATCAGGAACCGCGACGATAAGTAGTTCACCACCATGCCAGCCAGGCTGCCGGCGGCTACGCCCAGCACCAGGTAGTGCCGCACCAGCGGCGAATAGAGCACCAGAGCGCTGTAGGCGGCATAGTTGATAACCCCGCCTATGAGCATCAGCATCAGGTAGCGGGCAAACTCCGATCTTTTTGAAAGCTCCGAGCTGCGATTGCGGAATGCCAGCGCACGGTTGACCAGCCAAGTGGTGAGCACTGCGGCCAGGAACGACAGTATGCGAGCATAAAACGGCCCCATCAACGGCGCCAGGGAGTACAACACCACCGTATCGACCACGAAACCGGAAACACCGGAAACGGCAAACAAGAGCAATTGAATCAAGGAAGATCGCACGTTATTTTTCCAATTTTCGCATCCCACCCCACAAGCAAACCAGGGCGATCAGGAAGAACAGCAAGGTATTGTTGCGGCCAAGCATAATCTGCGACATGCTGAAGATGGCGTAGGCGGTGACAAGCGTTGCGCCGCATACGGCCAGTACCTGTATATCGCGCCGCGGCGACCTTAAGCGGCGCGCAAAGGCAACGAACGACGACACCAGCAGCGCCAGAACCAGCAATACTGCGAACACGCCCTGGAATACCCACAGCTCCAAGTAGTTGTTATGGGTATTGGCCAGCTCCAGAATGATGGGTGGGGCCTCTTTGCTGGCGACCAGGCGCTCGCGCTCGGCGCGGTAGTCGGCGTCGCTCCATCCAGCAAGGGGTTTTTTGGCGATCATTTCCGCCACGGCGCGCCAAATGGCAAAGCGCGCCCCGATGGAGGTGT
Source organism: Eoetvoesiella caeni (assembly GCA_040391725.1). Lineage (GTDB taxonomy): Bacteria > Pseudomonadota > Gammaproteobacteria > Burkholderiales > Burkholderiaceae_B > Eoetvoesia > Eoetvoesia caeni_A. The sequence continues at coordinate 2,369 of JBEBXF010000069.1, forward strand.
CGGCATTGCCTTGCTCGTACTGCTGCACGTCAAGGAGCGCGCGGTCGTAGCGATGCTTGATGGTGGGCACGCTAAACGCCACGGCCGCGGCCGCCACGGCCAGGACCACCAGGGTAATGATTGCCGGCTTCACATTGCGCGAATTGATGAACGCGGCCACGAAAATAAGCACCACCACCGGCAGGGCTATCCAGCCTCCACGGCTGCCCGAGGCCAGCGAGGCGTAGGCGCCGCCCAGCACGCCCAGGCCCAGCACGCAGCGCCATGCCCAGCGCCGGGACTGCGGCTGCGCATTGGCCCAGAAGATGCCGGCGGCACAAAACACCCCCAGCATGAGACCCAGATCGCCGAATTGTATGACCCCGGTAAAGCCCACGGCGCGCCCGAAACTTTCGCCGACCGTCTGCCATGCGGCCACCGCCGCGCCGGAAACGGCCCCCACGGCAAACCCCGCCCACAGCCAAGGCAGCTTCGGCGGATACTGGAGCAGCATCAACAGGATGATTGCCGCCAGCAGGTAGCGGCTGGGCAGATCAATGCTGCGCACCGCGTTGCCATGGTACAGATAGCTGAACAGCCCGATGCCGAACACGGCTACCAGCAGCCAGACCAGGGTTTTGTCCTGCCGGGACAGCGCCGGCACGGAATGGCGCGCCAAACAATACAGCGCCGCCAGCAGCAGCACCACGGCGCCCACTGTGTACCCGACCGGCACCGAGATCATGCCGGCAAAAAACAGGAAAACCCCCAATGAAACCACAGCCCCCAGAAAACGGTCTGGCTTGGAGTGTGCGGCGATTTTTGTCATGGATGATGGCGCTTGAAATGGAACGATGCGTAATGTTAGCCGACATCATTCCCGCGGCGAAATACCCGCCAGCAACGGGGGATTCCCGGGGTGCTCCATGAGTTTGGAAAACAGTTCCTGCTGGGTGCGGATATTGAGCTTGGCGAATCCCCGATTGCGATAGGTAATGGCCGAGGCGGGCTGGATGCCCATGGCCCTGGCGGCGGCCGGCAGTGTCATGCCGCGGGCAATATTCAGGACGAGGTCGTATTCCCGCTTGCTGAGCTTGGTTTCCAGCTGGGCCTGCAACGCATTGAGCTTGTCGGCACTAAGCGCCAGGGTGGGCGGCATGATGCGGTAGCGCTGCACGGCGGCTTCGCTCAAACAGGCGGACAGCAGCTCCAGGTAGTTCAGGTCGGACCGGGAAAACGCCCGGGCCGTAGCCGAACGGTAAATGCCTATCAACAGGTTGTTATTGCCTTTCAGCTGGCGAAATATGGCAAAGCGCTGCGCCGTGCCGGTGCTGTTGTAGATGGTGCGGTAGGCGGGGTCGACGATGTCGTCGGCATCTTGGTGCAGCAAAATGGTGGGGTGCGCGGACGGGTTGGCGGCGCGGCGGCGCAGCACCTCTTGCAGCGCGATGTCGCGCTGGTAGTGCCGGTCGACGTAGGCGCCCCAGGCGGGGGCCGAATTGGCCATGCCCGCCGCCTCGGCGTGGCCAAGCAGCCAAGGCTGGCCCGTGGCGGGCAGCAGGAACAAGGCGCAATTAAGCACATCCACTTCCGAGCGGATGAGACGCAGGGTGGCGTTGGGCAGCCGCGCCCCGTCTTCGTCGGTAATCGACGCCAAAAGCTCGCACAACCCGGCCTGCGACACCGGGAACGTGCCCGACTGCTGACTGGCCTGCCATATCCGCATAGTTTGTCTCCGTGTCTTCCTTTTATGCAGTTGTCCACTGATCGGGGGACATACATGGCCTTGTCCGCTCTCTACCATCGCCTTATGTAAGCCCAATCGGCGTTGCGGCTATTGGGTATTACCTGGTGTGACTTGGAACGTGTCTGGAAATTTCCTGGAGAGAAGGCGATGTTTGTAAAAAACTGCTGGTATGTAGCGGGATGGGCCCATGAATTGATCGATGGCGCCTTGCTGGCTCGAACCATTCTGAATGAAAGAATCCTGTTTTACAAGGGTGAAAACGATAGCGTGGTGGCCATGGAAGACCGTTGCTGTCATCGCGGCGCGGCCCTGTCGCTGGGCCGCCTGGAAGGCGACAATGTGCGCTGCATGTACCACGGCCTGCTGTTCAACAGCGCGGGGGCGTGTATAGAGGTGCCGGGCCGCGAGGCCATTCCGCCCAGCTTCAAGGTGTCGACTTACCCGGTGGAAGTCCAGGACAAGCTGATCTGGATATGGATGGGCGACCCGGCCTTGGCGGACAAGGCCGCCATTCCGGGCTTCCACTACCTTAGCGAGCCCGAATGGGTCGGCGAGCCGGGGTATCTTCATTACCAGGCCAACTACCAGCTTTTGGTGGACAACCTGGCCGACTTCAACCATGTTGCCTACGTGCATCCCAATACATTCGGCGGTTCGCCAAATTATGTGGCCGAGCACAAGGAAAGCCCGCTGGAGCGCCTGGACAATGGCTTCAAGGTTACCAAATGGCATATGAACTGCGACTTGGCGCCCTTCGTGAAGAAGTTCGTCAAGAACATGGGCAAGGTGGACCGCTGGAACACGGTGCGCATGCAGACGCCGGGCTACTTCTATTTGGAATCGGGGTTCTCGCCGGCGGGCAATGGCATTGAAAAGGGCAATACCGAGGGCGCGATCTCGTTCCGGAACCTGCAGGCCATGACGCCCGAAACGGAAGACACCACCCACTTGTTCTGGGTGTACCTGCACAACCAGACCGAAAACCGGGACCTGATCACAAAGTCGCTGACCTCCAGCATTCTGGAAGGCCTGTACGAAGACATGCCGATCATCGAGCTGCAGCAAAAAATCCTGAAGCAGGATCCTGGCTTTCCCTTGAAATCCATGCCTTCGGATGTGGGGTTGAACCACATGCGCTGGCTGTTGACCCAGCAGTTCAAGAAAGAGCAGGCAAACGCAGCGCGGCCTGATAAGGAGCAGGCACGCAAGGAGATGGTGCGCAGCGAGGAGGTGGCCGGCATGTAGCGTGCCTGGTTTCTTCGTCGCGAATGCAAGCCGGTTCGGGCTTGCGGCAGTCTTGATCGAGCCCGGCCATTCCATTCATTACCAACAAAACTACTACACATACAGAGACAATCAATGAAAAAAACATCACGACTGATCGGGCTGGCGTCGTTCGGCCTGTTTATGGCGGCAAGCTGCGCCTCCTCTTATGCGCAAAACATCAAGGTGGGTGTGACCATACCGCTTACCGGCCCCGCAGCGTCCATCGGCATCGGCGCGCGCAATTCGATAAGCATGTTCCCCAACAAGATAGCCGGCATAGGCGTTGACTACGAGGTGCTGGACGACGCCGGCGATCCCACGCATGCCGTGAAGAACACCAAGCGGTTCCTGGGCGAGAACGTGGATATTATCGTTGGATCGTCGACCTCGTCGGCGTCGCTTGCCATGATCGAGGCCATCGCAGGCAGCGAGACGCCCATGATTGCGCTTGGCGCGTCCTCGCGGATTGTCGCCCCCATGGACGACAAGCGCCATTGGGTGTTCAAGACGGCGTCGAACGATTCGCTGGTGGCCACCGCCATCATTAAGCACATGCAGGATCATGGCGTTAAAACCGTTGGCTTCATCGGCTTCAGCGATGCCTTCGGGGAAAGCTGGCTCACAGAGGTAAAGGCCGCCGCCGATGCCGGGAAAATCAAGCTCATCGACGTCGAGCGCTTCAACTCGGGGGATACCTCGGCCACCGCGCAAGTGCTGCGCTTGATTGCCGCGAAGCCCGATGCGATTTTGATAGCCGCCGCCGGCACGCCCGCCGTGATGCCGCACGTGGCGCTGAAAGAGCGCGGCTACAAGGGCAAGATCTACCAAACCCATGGCGCGGCCACCGACGACTTCCTGCGTGTCGGCGGCAAGGCCGTGAACGGCAGCTACCTGCCGGTGGGGCCGAACCTGGTTTGGGAACAGTTGCCCGATTCCTACCCGACCAAGGCGGTAAGCGCCAAATACGTGCCCGAGTACGAAAAGAGATTCGGCAAGAACTCGCGTACCACCTTCGCAGCCCAGGCCTACGACGTGCTGCTGTTCCTGCAGCGCGCCGTTCCCGAAGCCAGCAAGAAAGCCAAGCCGGGAACGAAGGAGTTCCGCGAAGCGCTGCGCGACGCCATAGAGGGCATCAAGAACCTGCCCGGCAATGCCGGCGTCTATAACATGACCCCCACCGACCATTCCGGCCAGGACGACTACGCGCGGGTCATGGTTTCGATCCAGAACGACAAATGGAAGCTGGAGCCGCTGGAATAACTAACCCACCTGCGACAGCAGCGCGATCAATTGGCCTTGCCGGGACGTTCCGGTCTTGCGAAACAGGCAGGCCAATTGCGAGCGCACGGTCGTGATGCTTACCTTGCGTTGTACGGCGGCCTCTTGCAGCGAGTGGCCGTTCATCAGCATTATTGCCAATTCGGCTTCCCTGGCGCTCAGGCCGAACAAGTTCTGCAATCGCGCTTTCGTGCGAGGCAGGTCATTGGCGCTGATGGTGCGTATGACTATGGATGCGGCGTGTCGAGCATTGACGCCGTATCCCATGGCATCCATCAAGGGATAAACAGAAAATACCAGCGACGGTCCGCCGTCGGCGTGCAGCAGCAACTCGCCAACCGGATCCTGTGCGTGGCTGGGATCCGCACAGGCCTTGAATATGAGGTCGTCCAGCGTATTGGCGTTTCTTCTATCGACAGCCGAGAGCCGTCCTTGCGTAATGAAAATCGGCATCGACGCCATGGAAAGGAGATGGTCGGCCGTTGTATTCATGTGCAGTACCTGCCGTTGCCGGTTCACGATCAGGTGGCCGATATGCATCTGCTCGAATGCCGATGAACACGCTTCAAGCCGCAGCGCCGCCAGATGCTGGCGGGTATTGACGGCATGCCTGAGCACGGGCTGCAGGGTCCGCATGATGGCGACATCGTGCGCGTCGAAGTCGGGCTGCTCGATGCCGCGGTTCAATGTGAGGATCGTGCTGGCGCCGTCTTGGTCGAACACCTTCAGCAGCAACACTCCGTGCATGCGCTGTGGGGCAAACCACTCGTTGTACATGACGGATTTGAGGAAATCCGGCTTGTCCAGCACGGATTGGTCTGTGTAGACGCTGCATTGCGGATCGCCGGCGGGCCCGGCCTGCAGCGGGTCGTAGCGCATCAGATCGTTCCAATACAGATCTGAATAATATTGATCGCAATCCCCGTGGATCCGGTCGAAACGGCCATCTTGCTTGATCAGCAGCGAAGCCGCCTGGCAGTCGAGCGCCACGCGCAGGCTTTCGCAGGCCTGCGCCCATTGGCTTTCATCGTGGGCGGCCTCGTAGAATAACGTTGACAGCCTGGAAAGGGAGTCAGAAGAAAACGCAGTCATGCGCAGCGGGCTTCTTCACACACCCGATACATGTCCTTCGGCGGACGAGTTTATCCCCATGTGCCTGCATGCGGCCCCTCCTTGTCATCGTTTTTATTGGGGTATGCCCCGACATACCCCAATTAGGCCGAGTGTACTAGAAAGTGATATGCAGCGATTCATTCAAATGAATGAATCATTCCTGCCGGACATCTGATAGATTGCTTCGCAGCGGGCCCGGCAGCCGCGTGTGCTTTGAGTTTTTCCGGCGTCTCTTGCGTGACGCCGTTTGCCAAGTGGCTTACACGGTAAAGAGGGTAGGCGGACTGTTGTTCATGAACAGATTCTTGAGTACCGGAATTGTGGCCGCGACATTCGGCGGCCTGTGCGCATTCGGCGCCTCTTGGGCGACTTCGGGAAAAGCGCAAGGGATCCCGGCGGGCTTCGATTGCGCCAAGGCCACACGGCAGATCGACAAGTCGATCTGCGCTTGGGACACTGTCCGCGCGCTCGACGGCAAGATGGCGGCGGCGTACAAAGCGGCGATGGCCGCGCAGGACGGCAAGGTCGCCGCCACGCTCAAGGCCGATCAAAAGGCGTGGCTCGCCGAGCGCGATCGCCGCTGCGCGCTGAATAACGTGACGCCCAGGCAAGGCAGCGAAGAGGGGCTCGGCCCGCGGGAATTCGGCCAGCTCATCTGTCTGCAGGCCATCTATCCGCCGCGCATCGCCCGGATCATGGATTTCACCGCGCCGCCCCTGGCGCCGCGCCATACCGCCGTGGTGCCGATCGAACCATTGAAGACGGCCTATCCGGACGATTGGCGCCAGGCTCGCTATCAGGCCCAGTTTTCTCCCGACAAGACATTGATGGCTCTGGGCGTCGAGGACGATGCCGGCTACGTCAAGCAGGTCTGGCTCTACCAGCCGGCAAGCGGGCGCCTGGTCGTCGCTTCCTCGCGCACGCATAAAGGCAAGATAGAAGAGCCGGACGATATTGCTGATCTCAGGCCCTGGATATGGGGCGGCGATGGCCGCTTTTACCTGCGGGCGCACCGGCCCTTGGGCCAGAGCGAGGTGTTCGGCGCCGATATGAAGGGCTATTCCGCGCCTCGGACCCTGCCCTCCGACGTTGCCAAGCGTTTCGCCGCCTATGACGCCGAGCGCAAGGCGCCGCCGGCAGACGGCGTGGCTCCCGAAGCAAAACGGCCACCCGGCTTCGACGACGACAGTTACGACGAGCAGGAAGGCGGCGCGTTTACCGCCTGGGCCCAGAACAAAGGCCACGGCTCTTTCGATTTGATGGTCGCGCGCGGCGGCGATAAAAAACCGCGCATTATCGCCTCTGGTGGTTGGGAGCTAAGAGACTTCTTGCTCGACCCCAGCGGTCGGCGCCTGTTCTACAACGGCGAAGACGGGCTCGTCGTCACCGATCCCGGCACGGGTGTAACGCGCCGTCTCAAGGGCACTCGCGGCACGCCGCTCGAAACGCGGCCGATCAATATGTCGGCCGACGGTGAAATTCTGGTCTATTCCGCCAGCGGCGGATGCACGCGGGATGCGACCGACGAGATCGATCCGGATGCGGACGACGAAAGCAGCAATCGCGTATGCCTGGCCTACTTCTAGGCTGACAACAACAGCCCCGCTTGCGGCTTTGACGTCACACTGCTGCGGGACAAGCAGGGTTTTGCCTGCCGTGTCCCGCAGCCACACCAGGAAAGCCTTGCGATTACCAGGCTATTTTCAGGCCGACGCGGCCACTGACGCCTTGGCCTTTTTGTCCGCCGACGTTCTGGTTGTAGTCGACAGAGGCGAACACGCTGGTGTTTCTGGAAACCTGGCCCGAAACACCCGCGCCGAATTGCATCCAGGTGCCTCCCAGCCCCGATTGCATGGCCACCGTATTGGCGCCCGAGAGGGTCGAGACCCGGGTGGTGGACGGGTTGCTGGGCCCGGTCCATACATTGGCCCGCACCCAGGGCGTGAACTGCCTGCCGCTGGCCGTGATAAAGGTTTTGTCCAGGCGCACGCCAATACGCGCATAGACATTGCCGTCGGATGAATAGCGTACTTGGCCGAAATCATCGTGAGCGTTCTTGATATCGATGTATTGGTACAGCAACTGGACTTGCGGTTCCAGTTTCCAGTTGCCGCCCAGATTGAAGGGGTAGCCGCCTTCCGCCGAGGCGGCCAGTCCCCAGCCGTCGGTGCTCAGGCGCTGGCCCTGGCTCGAGTCGGCTTTGATGCTGCCATAGTACGTAGCTTGCAAAACGCCGTCCACATACCAGCCGCCGGCGCCCTTGCGAGTCCAGTATGCGCCCAGGCTGTATCCATCCAGCTTGACCGTGCCGGCGCGGCTGTCGCTTTCGGCATTCTCCACATCCGCGCTGCCGCGGCTATAGCCGAAGTACAAGCCGGCGACATCGACGGTCTTGCTGGCATCGTTGTGGCGGCGGTACAGATCCATGCCCGTTTGCAGGCCCCAGGTCGTCATGTCGTAGGCAGGACCGTCGCTGGCGTACTGGCCCAGCCGATCGGATCCGCTACCGCTTAAACGGGTCTTGAAATTGCCGCCGTAAACGCGGCCCCAGGCAGCGCGCGGCGGGATCTCGGCCCCGCCGTCGGCGGTTTGGCTGTAGCCTTCGCCTACACGGTCATGGTAGGTGCCGAGCATATCCAGGCCCATGCGACCGGCCAGAGCCGGTACCGCCTGATACAGCGGGATCTCGGAGCGTAGCGCGCTGCGCAGATACCAATTGCCGTCCGCCGCGTCGGCGCCGGTGCCGTTGTGCTGCAATGTGTAGCCGTAGGCGCCGGCAGCGACGCGCTGGCCCAGCACGAAAGCGCCTGCGTCCGAAGCGCCGGGAGCCTTGTCGCGTACTTCGACCAGTTCAATGCCGCTGCCTGTCGTCTGGGCCCCCAGGCCGTCCTGGTTGGCGACCACGACGCGGGTGGCGCCGCCGGCGCCGGTTTGCGTGCGGTCGACTACCAGCATGTCGGCTTGCGAACCGCTGCTGGCGCCAGGCGCCATGCCCGCATTCAGCACGGCATTGACGCGCAACGTGCCGCCGTTGGACACGAAAACACCGGGAGTGGCAGAGCCGGTCGCGGGCGTGGCCATGTCCGGATTGCCGGTGATGGCCAGCACATTGCCCACGGCGGAGCCAGTGAGGTCTATCGTGCCGCTATTGACGAACGTGGCCAGATTGACCAATTGGCCCTGCACAATGCCGGCACGGGCCAGGTCGTAGACGCCCGCGTCGAGCGCGCGGCCTGGGTCGCCGGTGGTGGGGGTGTACTGGCCGGCTGCATCGGTGGCGGTGTTGCCGGAAACCTCGCCGAAACGGATGGCGCCGCTGGCCGTGTTGTTGAACAGCGCATTGGGGCCGCCGAAATTCGATATCGACACGGCCTTGGTGTCGCGCACGCCATCGCCATCCGTGTCGGCGAAGTTGCGAATGACGAAGGAGTTGGACGAATAATTATTGAAGGTGTTCTGCGCACCGGCGGCGGTAACGCCGGCCAGGTTCACATAGCCGGTGATGGTACCGTAGTTGTCGACCACCACGGGGCTGTTCTGGACGAGCGTGCCAGGGTACGTCATGCTGGCGATGGCGTTGTCCGTCATGGCGCCGATCGAGCCCTGGTTATTGATGGTCGTGGCCTGCACGGCAGGGGTATTGCTATTGACCACCAGCACTCCCGACGAATAGTCGTAAGGGTCGGAAGACGGAGGC
>JBEBXF010000070.1:0-11416 GCA_040391725.1 Eoetvoesiella caeni
ACTTAAAATCTCTCGATCATTGATCGTGCCGGTTCGATTCCGGCTGGACGCACCAGTGCAATAGTCGATTGGCCGCACTCTATGCGGCTGGTTCGGCAGCGCGAATGGGATAGGCGCTTCTGGAACAAGTAATAATCACACCATTCCAGCAGCACAAGGCCAAGAGCCTGATTCGTCAAGATTTGAAATTTTTAACGTCGCACGCACGCGGCGGCGCATTGTCAAGAATCGTCAAAGAATGGCCGTTTGGCTGGACAGGGCCTGCTCTGGCTATAACAATCACGGTATCATTTTGTAGCCGATGAGGCGGATTTTGTCGTGTGTTTTACATTTCGCCGAGCTGCGCCGTATGGACGCCGCAAACCATGAGTGTCCAGAGCAATAATACGCTGGGGGAAATCGGGTACGAGCTGTGCATCAGCATGCCCGAGTTTTTGAGCGAGTCGTGGATACTGGATCAGTGCAACCGCATCAACCAGATTACCCAGCGTGTGCTGGCTTTGTATGATGTGGGCAGCCGCGGTGGCCTTCAGGTTTACTGGGACATGCAGCGTGGAAGGTGCGTAGTGGCTTTCCGGACGCGGAATGCGGATATACTGAAACTTGTAACCGTTGCTCTCAACGAGCACGGGTATCCCATTGAAGACGCACGTTCGGAAACAATACAGGTTCGCCGATGAACATCGCCTCGTTGGAAGACGATTTTGCCCAAGCACAACTGATTCAACAAGTACTGACTGCCGCAGGTCATGCATGCACGGTGTTCGCCACGGGCGAAGAACTGCTTGCCGTGTTGCAAAAGACCCGGCCGTTCGATTTGTTGATCATCGATTGGGAGGTTCCCGATATCAGCGGGCTGGAGATCGTCCGCTGGGTCAGAGTCCATCTCGGCTACGAAATTCCCGTCATGTTCCTGACCAATCGCATCCAGGAGGAAGATCTCGTCCTTGGGTTGCAGGCGGGCGCCGACGACTATATGCTCAAACCCATGCGTTCGGGCGAACTCCTGGCCAGGGTGAAGGCGCTTTTGCGCCGCAGCGGCCTGCCGGAGCGGACCGAGCAGGGTTTCCATATCGGCGCCTACGAGATCGACACCGTGGAAGGCGTCATCCGGCTGCACGGCAAGGCGGTGCCGCTGGCCCCCAAAGAGTTCGATCTGGCCGTGCTGTTCTTCAGGAATCCTTGGCGCCTGTTTTCCAGGGACGTGCTGAGCACCTTGATCTGGAATCGCGAAATTCCTCCAACCTCGCGCACGCTGGACACGCATTTGTCGAATATTCGGCAAAAGCTCGAGCTGCGTCCCGAACACGGCGTCAGCCTGGCGTCTTCGTATGCGCTTGGCTATCGCCTGGCGTTGATCGACAATGAAAAAATACACGAACAATAATGAATAATGGCTTCATCATGATTCGGCAGCGTCTTCTTTCCCTATGCCTGGCCGGTGCGGCTTCCTGTCTGTCATCCACCTGTGCCTTCGGCCAGGCGGTTGGAGCCCATGGCGACGATTTCCTGTATCGGGTCATGGCCGGAGACACTCTGGGTGAGCTTGCCACCCGCTATACCAGTGGCTGGTCCAACTGGACAACCCTGCAATCGCTCAACCACGTCCAGGACCAGGCGCGGCTGCCGATCGGGCAAGTACTGAAAATACCGTTCGCCCTCATTCCCGAGCTTCCTTCGGCGGCGGACGTCAGCTACATTGCCGGACAGGCCGCGCTGGATGGCCAGCCGTTGCGCCTTTCCTCGCCGGTGGCGGAGGGCCAGACCGTCAGCACGGAAGCCGATGGTTTCGTGACGCTGAAGCTGGCCGATGGCAGCGTGCTGAGTATTCCCGCTTCGTCGACAATGGCCGTGAAGCGGCTGAGGGTCTTCAAAGGGACGGGGCTGATCGATGTCAAGGTGGACGTCGACAAAGGCGCGCTCGAGTCCCAGGTGGCGCCCAAGCATGAAGGGGTGGGGCGCTTCGAAGTACGCACGCCCGTAAGCATCACAGGGGTGCGGGGCACGCGTTTCCGAGTGCATTTTTCACCCACGCAGGGCGCGCGCAGCGAGGTGGTTCAGGGCGTGGCGGGGGTCGAGGCATCGCATTCGGCCGACGTCATGCTCAAAGCGAAACAGGGCATGGCGGTGGACTCGAGCGGCGCCAGCCTGGGAGTGCGGGACTTGTTGCCGGCGCCGTTGCTGCCCAAGCCCAAGGACGGTGGTGGCTCCATGACCATCGAGCCGGTCGCCGGGGCGAGCGGCTATCTGGTTCGGGTGGCCGAAGATCCGGATGGCACGAAAATGGTGTCCAGCCGGCTGTTTCCGACCAGCCAGATCGACTATGCGGCACCCGGGCCGGGCACCTATTACCTGCTGGTTCGCGCCGTGGACGATGTCGGCCTAGGCGGTCTGGATGCAAGGCAGGAATTCGCCGGTAAATCGGTGCTGCAGGGATACGGCGGCGCTCCCGTCTTGTCGGGATACGGCCAGCCCATACTAGTCTCCGATTATTAGCATGGGCCGCCCCGAAATGCGCAGGACGATGGCATGGGGCGGGCTTGAACGGCGTATTCGCACGGAATGGCTGATCGTCAGCCTGGCGCTTTTGCTGCTGACCTTCATGCTGGGCGGTTTTGGCGCGCATCTGGGCATTGCCAAGCTCGATCATGTTTTTTACGACCGGATCCTGAGTTTTGCGGCTGATAAGCCGGCAAGCAATGACATCGTCATCGTCGCCATCGACGACGGCAGCATCGAGGAAATCGGGTATTGGCCCTGGCGCCGCGCTATTCACGCCCAATTGCTGGCTCGCCTGAAGGAGGCGAAGGCGGTGGGGCTGGACATCGTTTTCAGCGACGACAACCCGGCGTATCCAGGCGATGACCAGACGCTTGCACGGGCCATTACTGAACAAGGCCATGTCGTGCTGCCGCTCATCCACGACGGCAGAACCCATCGCGTCGGCAGGCCTTTGCCGGTGCTGGCCGCTTCGGCCAGGCAGCTTGGCAACATCAGCGCGCATTTCGACGGCGACGGCGTAATCCGCAGGATTGTGCTGCGGGAAGGGTCTCCGGCGGAAAAGCCGCTGGACCATTTTGTATTGGCCATGCTCGAAGCGGGGGGCGATCATGCCGTGGCGTCGGTGCTTAGGCAAAGCGGCAATACCTCCCGCCTACTTTCCTACTCAGGAGGCGTTGGCGGTTTTGCTCTATATCCGTATGCAAAGGTTCTGGACGGAGAAGTTCCCCAGGCCGCTTTTCGCGGTAAATATGTATTGGTCGGCTCCTGGGCGTCAGGGTTGGGCGATTTGATGCCGACCCCCTTGTCCGTCCGCACGGGAGAGCCAATGGCCGGGGTGGAGATTCTGGCCAATGGCTTGCGGGACGCGCTGGAGGATGGCTGGATCGGTTCTCTTGGCCGTTGGCTCAACGCCCTGATCGCCGTGCTTCCCGTGCTACTGGTATGCACGATGCTGCAAAGGCTTTCTCCTCGCCGGTCTTTATTCATCTCGGCCGCCATGCTGCTGTTCATCGTCGCGGGTAGCTGGCTGCTTTTGCAGTACGCGCATTTCTGGATTCCTCCGGTGGCGAGCCTGATAGGGGTGGCCTTGATCTATCCCGTATGGAGCTGGCGCAGCCAGGAAGCGGCGTTGCAGTATTTCGACCGCGAGCTGGGGAAATTGCGTGACGAGGGTGCGATCCATGAGCTGCCGGATGCGGTGGTGGTACGGCCCGACGAGTCGCTGTCAGCGCGTGTCGTCGCGCTGCATCAGGCAATCTCTTCGTTGAGTCAGGCGGCGCGGCAGCGCGAGCAGACCATGCGTTTCATTTCGCACGATATGCGTTCACCCCAGAACTCCATTCTGGCGCTGATCGAATTGCAGAACTGCGCGCAGACGCCTTTGCCCCAACCCGAAATCCTGGAGCGCATCGAGCGCTACGCAAACAAAACCTTGAGCCTGGTGGACGGTTTCATTCATCTGGCGCGGGCGGAATCCAAGGAGATGGATTACCGGGAACAGAATTTGCCCGATATGCTGGCCGCCGTTTGCGACGAGCACTGGCCTTTGGCGCAGCAGCGGGATAGCCGGATTCTGTTCGAGGCCGATATGGATCCGGCCTATGTTCGCGCCGATTCGGCCATGCTGGCGCGTGCTTTCAGCAATTTGATCGACAACGCCATCAAATACAGCCCGCCTGGCTCGACGGTGCGGTGCCGTTTGTCCGGCGAGAACGAAAGCTGGCGCGTGACGATCGAGGATCAGGGCCGGGGCATGAGCCCCGATGAGCAGGCTTCGCTGTTCACGCCGTTCAAGCGATTTGGCGAAGATGCTCCCGGGAACCCCAGCGGCAGCGGCTTGGGGCTGGCGTTCGTGCAGGCCGTCGTGGCGCGTCACGGGGGAAGCATACAGGTTGCCAGCGCCAAGGGGCAGGGCAGCACATTTACCGTCGTGCTGCCCAGGTTCGAACCTTAGCGGCTATGCCGTCTTGCCGTGTTTCTGCTGCAGCACGCAGCGATAGACGAGTCCGCCGATCACGGCGCCTATGATGGGCGCGACCCAGAACAGCCATAACTGCTCGATGGCCCAGCCTCCCTGGAACAGGGCGACGCCGGTCGAGCGGGCCGGGTTTACCGAGGTGTTGGTGACCGGAATGCTGATGAGGTGTATGAGCGTAAGCGCCAGACCTATGGCGATGCCGCCGAATCCCGCGGGCGACCGGCCGTCCGTGGCGCCCATGATGATGAAGATGAAGAATCCGGTCAGGACGACTTCGCAGATGAACGCCGAATGCAGGGCATAGCCGCCGGGAGAGTGGGTGCCGTAGCCGTTCGAGGCGAATCCGCTGGCGGCGGCATCGAAGCCGGCTTTTCCGCTGGCGATGCTGTATAGCACAGCCCCGGCGATGATGGCTCCTACGAGCTGGGCGACGACATAAGGCACCAGTTCGCGGGCGGGAAGCGTCCGCCAGCCACCAGGCCGAAGGTCACGGCCGGATTGATGTGGCAGCCCGAAATATGCCCGATGGTGTAGCACATGGTCAGCAGTGTCAGGCCGAAGGCCAGCGCGACGCCCATGAATCCTATGCCAAGCTCGGGGAAGCCGGCGGCCAGGACAGCGCTGCCGCAACCGCCCAGAACCAGCCAGAAAGTGCCGAAGGATTCGGCAATGCAGCGGTTGAATAGTTTCATGGTGTCGGTGCCCGGGAGTTGAAAACCTCCGCAGTATAGGCTGGCGCCGTCCACCGGATTGTCAAGAATTGATAAGCGTGGATTCGCCGGCCACGCCCGGCGGGAACCGCATGAGAGCTGTTTTGGGCGGAGCGTTTTGCTAGCCCAGCACATGCATGACCGCCGTGTTGATGCCGTAGCCGCCCACCACGAGGAAGATGAACAGGCTGGTGGCCAGCATCAAGGGCTTTACGCCAGCCTGGCGGATTGCGCCGGCATGGGTGCGCAGTCCCAGGGCGGCCATGGCCATGGCCAGCAGGGCGGTATCGACGTGGAGAATGACTTGGACAACGCTTGCCGGCAGGATGTGCAGCGAGTTTATGGCGCTGGCCACGATGAACAGGACGGCGAACCACGGAATGACGATGGGTGTTTTTTGCCGCCGGGCCGCTCCCGAAGCAAGAGGCGTCCCCTCGGGGGGACAGCAAGTCGCATCCGCAACGTCCTGGTTGCCGGCGTCTTGCGTGCGGTCGCGCAGGAAGCCCGACAAAATCAGCAGAAACGGGGCCAGCATCATGACGCGCAGCATTTTTTCAATGACGGCGGTTGCCGCCGCCGCGTCGCTGACGGCCTTGCCCGCGGCGACCACTTGCGCGACTTCGTGGATGGTGGAGCCGGCGAATACGCCGTAGGCGTGCTCGGACATGGGTAAAAAGGCGTAGAGCAGGGGATACAGGAACATCGACAAGGTGCCGAACACGACCACGGTGGCAACGGCCACCGACACTTTGTGCGCCTGGCCTCGCACCACGGGCTCGGCCGCCATGACCGCCGCCGCTCCGCATATGGAGCTGCCGGCGCCGATAAGCATGGAGGTTTGCTTGTCCAGCTTGAAGACCCGGGTGCCCAATTGCACGGCCAGGGTGAAGGTCAGCCCTATCATCAGGACGGCGATCAGGGCTCCCGCCCAGCCAATGTCGCCGATTTGCTGGAAGGTGATGTGAAAGCCGAAAAGAATGATGCCGGCGCGCAACAGCTTGTTTTTCGAAAAATCAACGCCGACGGCCGTGTGCGCGGCGATGCTGGGGAAAAACGTATTGCCCGCCGCGATGCCCAGCACAATGGCCAGCGTCAGGGCGCTGATGCCGAATTGCTCCGCCCAGGCCGATTGGCTGAGAAGCACGCCGCCCGTAGCGATGGCTCCGGTAAGTACCAGGCCCAGCCACCAGGCGGATTGGCTGAGCGGCATTAAGGGACGGCTGGGAAGCGTGGCGGTTTGATTCATGGACTTGATGCAAATTACGGTTGAAAACGGAATTCGATAGTTGTTATTTGCATAAGCTTATAGCTGCGAGTAACATGAATCAAATATATATAATTCACATATGCATGATATTTGGTTATGCTGTGCATCCATGAACCTGCATCTTGCCCGTATTTTTTTCCATGTGGCTTTGCACCGCAGCTTTTCGCGGGGGGCCGAAGCCCTGTCCATCAGCCAGCCGGCGGCCTCCAAGGCGGTTCGCGAGCTGGAGCAGCAACTGGATCTACCCTTGATAGAACGCGGGGTGGGGCAGGGAGCGCGGGCGCGCGGCCTGCAGCTCACCGAGAGCGGGCAGGCGCTGTTCGAGCATGCGCGGGGGATTTTTGCCCTCGAGCGCGCCGCCACCGACGATTTGCGGGCTCGCGCCGAACTGCGGCGCGGCGAGCTCACTTTGGGGGCGAGCACGACCGTGGCGGCGTATTGGCTGCCGTCCTATATGGCCCGGTTCGCGCGCCAGCATCCGGCCATTCAGTTACATGTCGTCGTGGGGAATACGCATTCCATTGCCCAGGGCCTGGCCGACTGTCGCATGGATCTGGCCTTGGTCGAAGGCAATGTGGATGAACCGGACATTACCGTCAGCTATTGGCGCGACGAGCAATTGGTGGTGATCGGCCCCGAGCATTACCCGCTGGCGGCCAGGCGGCCCTTGCAGCCGGCATTGCTCAACGACGAAATCTGGCTGGTGCGCGAGTCGGGCTCGGGCACGCGCGAGGTCACTCAGCAGTTGTTGAAACAGAATGGGCTGGAGCCGCCCCACCAGATCGAGATCGGCAGCAACGAAGGCATAGCGCGCGCCGTATCCGGCGGCCTGGGCATAGCCATGCTGCCGTGGGTCGCGGTGCAGGATCTCGTTGCGCTGGGCCGGGTTCAAACCCTGGAGCTGGCCGGCGCCGCGACGCTCAGGCGGCCCCTGTTCAGATTGGAACGCGCCGAGCGCCCGCTGTCTCCGGCGGCCCAGGCCTTTTCGGCGTTGCTGGAAAAGCTGGATTGAAAGAGACGGATTGAGAAGAAGCCAGGAAACGGCTTACTTGACGACGACGCGGCCGTTCAGAGGTTGCACCGGCCGGTTGGTGGCGTGGCCCATGATTCGTTCGAAGGCTTGGATCTGCTCTTTGGATGCCTGGAGCGGCGTTCGCAGAACCAGCCAGCGCACGCCTTCGGAGCACGGCGGCGTCGTCAGCGAACCACTATAGCGGTAATAGGACAGCGAGGCGGGCAGCAGGGTCGCCGGCAGGAATTTGCCTTGCAGCGGTACCGGCGACCCTTTCGATTGCGGCATTTGCGGCCAGATGCGGGCCAGACCGGCATTGCGCTTGCCTTCTCTGAACATGACCGCCACGACGGCCAGGTTGCCCTGTTCGTCGGCGTTCACAAAATGCGCTTCCAGCGGATAACGGCGGCCGTCGATTTCGTTTTCGGCCGGCGCATGGAAATGCACCTGAACCAGGTTGAACGAATGGCCGTCCAGCGTCAGCGTATTGCCTTTGCCGAAGTCGACTTGCACGGTATGGCCGTTATTGACGACGGTGCTCCCGGCCGCCGCGCGGTATTTCAGGCCCAGTGGAGCCGTTTTTGCCTGGAGCGCGCCCTGGATATTGATAGGGGATTGGTTGCGCCCGCGCTGGCACGCCACGTAGTCGGGACTTAGCGCGCCCCAATGGTCGGGTCCCTCCGGCCCTTCGTAGGACCATTCCGCCGCGCCGGCGGTGGATGCGGCAAGGCCGAATAAAACGGCGGCAACGAGCAGTGTTTTTTTCATGCTGGCCCCTTGGAGCGGGTCGGAACGTTTGCGGGTGTCGAAACACCAAGCGGTGCCGCTTGATGAGTTCGGCTTTGGAGGCGCAAAACAACAAACCGTACATTAACGTTGCAGTTTGAAAAGTGTGGCGCTGAGCGCGACGATAAGCCAGCTTGCCGCTTTGTGCAATATGAATGAAGGGGGCGCTTATTGCGGGAGCGTCCGGGCTTCTGAATAGGGGAAATCAGGATTTATGAGTTTTTCTCATTCTATAGGTGGAACCAATACGTGTAATCCCTAGCGTTTTTTCAATAAAAACAAAGGGTTTACCTTATTGAAAAGATTTCCTGGCAATGATTGCAATTTCATTTCAGGTAATAAACCCAAGAGAAAATATTAGCTGAAACAAATATTTAACATGGATTTCTCGAATAATTATAGATGGAAATTGCATAAGCAAAATTACCTGATGCTGGTTTTTGAAGCCAAGGGTAAACCCTGGTATTTTTGTGCCAAAAATGGAATTTTGTTGCTTCATCCCAACATAAAAAAAGAAAAGAGGAGCTTTTATGAATGTCTTGATAGCCAGTGCAGCCGAATTTTGATGCAATAGCTACAACTTCCCATCGTGGAGTTAAATAGGCGGCGGGGCAAATTCTGACCGCGCCGCCAATTACTCAAATCTACGGAGATTTCTTAACATGAAAAAGACTCTGCTCGCAGCTGCTCTGATCGCTGGCTTTGCTGGCGTCGCCCAGGCGGAAACGTCGGTCACCCTGTACGGTATCGTCGACGGCGGTATCGGCTATCAGCAATTCAAAGGCAACGACATCAAGGCTACCCGTACCGGTACCCTGAGCGGTGGCCAATCGTCCAGCCGCTGGGGCCTGAAGGGCACGGAAGACCTAGGCGAAGGCCTCAAGGCAGTTTTCGTGCTGGAAAACGGCTTCGATCTGGGCACTGGCGTTACCTCGCAAGACGGTAAGCTGTTCGGCCGTCAATCCACGGTTGGTCTGCTGTCCGACGCCTGGGGTCAACTTGACTTCGGCCGTCAAACCAACATCGCCACCAAGTACTTCGCTGGTGTAGCTAGCCCCTTCGGCACCGACTGGAGCCAGGCTCAAATCGGTACGGCGTTCAGCGCCGCCGGCAGCCAGCGCTACGACAACATGGTCATGTATCAAACCCCGAACTTCGCGGGTTTCCAATTCGGCCTCGGCTACTCGTTCAACGCGAACGGCAGCCAAGCGTTCAAGACCAGCAACAGCGACGAACCTAACGTTCGCGCCTGGACCACTGGCTTGCGCTATGGCAACGGCCCCTTGGCTGCTGCTTTGACCTACGACCAGTTCAAGTCGGCTGAAACCGGCGCCAACGTCAAGGGCGACACCGGCGTAACGGTCAAGTCCTGGAACATCGGCGCCAGCTACGACTTCGAAGTCGTCAAGCTGCACCTTGGCTTCGGTCAAACCCGCAATGGCTGGTTCGCTGCTCCTTCGGTGCTGAACAGCAAGGTTGCCGGCCAAGACCAGTTCTCGTCCTTGATTGCTGACGAGGGTGTCAAGATCAATTCGTACGCTCTGGGCCTGAGCGCTCCGGTTGGCGCCAACGGCAAGGTTCTGGCCGGCTGGACCATGGCTGACCTGCGCGACAACGGCAATGGCGACAGCGGCCGCAAGCAACAGGTCTACAGCCTGGGCTATTCCTACGCCTTGTCCAAGCGCACCAATGTGTACGCTATCGGCTCGTATGCCAACCACGTTGCTTTCAGCGACGACCTGAAGTCGACCTTCGTCGGCGCCGGCGTCCGTCACCAGTTCTAATCAACGGGCATGGCTTGGCCATGCTCCGATCAGGCCCGGCTTGCTGGGCCGGTATTGGAACAAAAACGAGTTCATCTCGTAAAAACCACCCTTCGGGGTGGTTTTTTATTTTGGGCGCAGTTTTGGCGAGTTCCGTACCATAATTTATTTCGTTCTGCGGCCTTGTGCTTTCACCGAAGCCGCTACGAAGGGGGATTGCCCGGCGCCCGTCGATTCCGTAACGCGCCGAAATGGCTTTTCGGGCGCGGGAAATATGCGTTTACGTTTGGGACATACTCGTTTACGTTTCGTCTGCAAAAAGCCACTGCGGCTAGTGTTTCACTTTTATTGCACGGACTATGGGTTTAGGATAAACACATAAGCCGTACGCATTCCGCAAGAATGTTCAGCGGTCGCCTTGGCCCACGATGGCCGCATATAAGGCAAATAAGGCTGGGCGAGGTCGCAGCGCCACGGCCGCTTTACTCAAATCTACGGAGAATTGCCAAATGAAAAAAACACTGCTCGCAGCAGCGTTGCTGGCCGGTTTCGCTGGTTTTGCCAGCGCCGCCCAGGCTGAAACCTCGGTTACGTTATACGGCATCCTGGATGCCGGCATATCCTATCAACAAGTCAAGGGTACTGTGGGAGGCGTCGACTACAAGGGTACCCGCACCGGCATGCTCAGCGGCGGCGAGTCGCCCAGCCGCTGGGGCCTGAGGGGAACCGAAGATCTGAGCGACGACCTCAAGGCGGTTTTCGTGCTGGAAAGCGGTTTTGACATCGGCACCGGCCAATCCTTGCAAAACAACCGCCTGTTCGGCCGTCAAGCCACCGTGGGTCTGGATTCCAGCACCTGGGGCCGTCTGGACTTTGGCCGTCAAACCAACATCGCCACCAAGTATTTCGCGGGCGTCGCCAGCCCGTTCGGCACCGACTGGAGTCAGGCGCGCGCGGGCGCCACGTTCGGCGCGGCCGACAGTGTCCGCTACGACAACATGATCATGTACCAGACTCCCGATTTTGCGGGCTTCCAGTTTGGTGTCGGCTATTCGTTCAACAATAACGGCAGCCAGCAGTTCAAGGTCAGTGGCGACAGCGAACCCAATTCCCGCGCCTGGACCACAGGCTTGCGCTATGCCAACGGCCCCATCGCCGCGGCGTTGACCTACGACCAGTTGAAAACCGCGGAAACCTTCGTCGACCCCAACGACAACGGCGTGTCGATCAAAAGCTGGAATCTGGGCGCAAGCTACGACTTCAACGTCGTCAAGCTGCATCTGGGCTTCGGCCAGTCGCGCAATGGCTGGCTTACCCCCATTCAGTATGCTGACCTGGGTGTTCAAACCGGCAACACGGGCTATTACGCCGACGATGGTCTGAAGGTCAATTCGTATA
>JBEBXF010000071.1:0-11389 GCA_040391725.1 Eoetvoesiella caeni
ATCGGCGATATCCTCGAACATAATGCCGTGTGTTTTGGTTCGCATCCGGCGGTATATTTTGAGGGCGAAACACTGACCCATGCGCAGTTGGCGGATCGCGTCAAGCGGCTCATCGGCGCTCTGGTGAAAGCCGGCATGCCGCGCCAGGCGCGATTGGCCGTGTTGTCGCGCAATACTCCGGAGTATCTGGAAGTATACGGAGCCGCCGGCTTGGGCGGATTCATTGGCTTGGGCATCAACTATCGTCTGTCGGATCGAGAGCAACTGACGATCTTGCAGGATGCCGAGCCGGCGATCTTGTTCTTTGAAGATGAGTTTGCGCCCAGGGTCGACGTGCTGCGCGCCCAACTTCCGGAATCAATGATCTACATCCGCATACGGGGCAATGGCCAAGGCCCGGCATGGTCGATCGAGTACGAGGACTTCATCGCGGACTCCATGCCGGCGACGTCCGGGATGCGCGCGTCCGAGGACGATGTCGTATTCATCATCTACACCAGCGGCACGACTGGCAAAGCCAAAGGCGCCATGTTGGGCAACGAGGCTCAACTGGAGCAAGCCCGTGTACAGGCTTTGTCGCATACCGCGTCCCAGACCGATCGCATGCTTATTGTCATGCCGTTCTACCATATCGGCGGCCCGACGGAGCTGCTGACGTTCTTGTATGTGGGGGCGTCCATTGTCTTGCATCGTGATTTCGATGCGCGGGCAGTACTCGAAAGCATCGAATCAAAACAAGTCACGGCCGCGCACTTGGCGCCGACGATGATACAGATGATGCTGGAAATAATGGAGGAGCGGGTTTTCGATGTTTCCAGCTTGCAGACGGTCTGCTATGCCTCCGCTCCGATGTCGGAAGCCTTGTCGCGACGCGCGCGCGAAGCTTTCGGGCCGGTCTTCATGCAAATCTACGGCATGACGGAGAACGGCCTTGGTTCGGTTCTGCTCAAGCACCAGCATGTGACGCAAGGGGATCCGGCCCAGGTGCGCCGGCTGGCTTCCGCGGGGCAGCCATATCTGGGTACGGACATCCGTACCGTTCGGGCGGACGGATCGGATTGCGCCGTCGGAGAGTGCGGCGATATATGGATCAAATCAAAGTCCCTGATGCAGGGGTACTGGAAAAATCCCGTGGCGACGCAAGAGGCCTTGGTCGACGGATGGTTCCTGACCGGGGATATTGGATATTTCGACGAGGAGCATTTTCTGTTCGTCGTCGACCGGAAAAAAGACATGATCGTCTCGGGCGGAGAGAACATCTATTCGCGAGAGGTCGAGGAAGCCTTGTTGTTGCATCCCGCCGTTCTTGACGCGGCGGTCATTGGCGTGCCCGACCCCAAGTGGGGAGAGTCGGTGATGGCATTCATCGTGACGAAACCGGGGCGGACCGTTTCCGAATCGGACTTGATCGCCCATTGCCGCGGCCTTATCGGCAGCTATAAAAAGCCAACGCATGTGGAGTTCCTGGATCAATTGCCACGGTTGGTCAGCACGCGAAAGGTAGACAAGAAAGCGCTGAGAGCCCCGTTCTGGGCTACGCAAGACAGACAGGTTTCATAGGCTTGCCAACTAGCGGCGCAGGTGGGGTTGGTGTCGATACCGGCAGCATCGTGGCGGTGATAGGAATCGTGGCGCGCCGGCTGGAGTGTCGACGTTTGTTTTATTACTTGATAAAACCAGGAGACGTAGATGAGAAAAATGGGAAAACGCTGGCTTGTCGTGGCCCTGGCGGCAATGGTGCCCCTGGCTGCACAGGCCAAGATGAAGGTGGGCGTCATTCTTGGCGCGACTGGACCGGGCGCTTCGCTGGGCATACCTTTCAAAAATTCGGTTTTGCTGATGCCGAAAACATTGGGCGGCGTACCCGTCGATTACATTATCCAGGATGATCAGACCGATCCAACCGTGACGGTGAAGCTGGCCCGCAAGCTCATCGAGCAGGACAAGGTGGACTTGATCATCGGGTCGGGCAGCGCGCCGACCGCCATGGCGGTTGCGGAAGTCGTGCAGGAGTTGAAAACCCCGCAGATTTCACTGTCGCCCATACCGGTTACCGCCCAGAAATACCCCTGGTCGTATTCCGTGCCTATGTCGCCGAGTATCGGCATGGGATCGGTTGTTGCGAACATGAAGCAGCACGGCGTAAAGAGGGTGGGCTATCTGGGGTATTCTGACTCCTGGGGCGATCTTGTGTTGTCGGGCTTCAAGCGCAACATCAAGGATTCGGGCATCACCGTCGTGGCCAACGAGCGCTATGCGCGAACCGACAACAGCGTGATGGGACAAGTGCTGAGATTGATTGCCGCCAAGCCCGACGCCATATTGCTCGGGGGTTCGGGCACGGCGGGGGCTTTGCCCTATGCCCCATTGCGGGAGCGCGGCTATAAGGGTCTCATCTATAACCACTCCGGCGTCATCAACAACGATTTCCTGCGTGTCGGAGGCAAGTCTTTGGACGGCACATACGCGGTGGCAGGCCCGGTGGTCGTCGCTGAACAGTTGCCCGACAGCAATCCCATCAAGAAGGTAGCCTTGGATTTCAAGGCTATCTACGAAAAGGCATATGGCAAAGGCACGCTCAATGCATTTTCCGCTATTGCCTGGGATGCCTACCTTTTGGCGGATCATGCCGTAGCGCAGGCCGTCAAGAAGTCCAACCCAGGATCGGCCGATTTTCGCGCGGCGCTGCGCGATTCGCTGGAAGCCAGCAAAGAGGTGGTCGGAACGCAGGGGATCTTCAATATGAGCAAGACGGATCACAACGGCATGGACAGCCGTTCCGGCGTTATTGTTCAAATAGAAAACGGCAGGTGGAAGCTGGTGCAGTAGCCGCTTGCGGCCATCTCTTATTCGACAACAGGACGCATGATCCTTGGCATGGCTTTTCATCAGGAAAGCCATGCCTTTGTGCATTTCTTCCCTGCTGAATGACAGAATTTGCCAGCATTTAACAGAAATTAATCCACTGAATTTCCGTAAGCCATTTTTATAATTTGTTGCTTAAAGAATTAGCGGTCGGTTCCGGCGGTAGGCCTGCGGCGAATGCCGTTGGGCAATACCGGCGGGGTGATCGCGAGGTCTTATTTTCTAAGGATGAATTATATGAATGTCCCTACCCAAAGAGCTGTAAAGCGCTCTTTTCCGGCTACCGCGTTGCGGGTTGGCGGAGTGCTGCTGCTGGCGCTTACCCTGACGGCGTGCGAGGAAGACGACGCTCCTACGTCTGCTTCCATCCCCACCCAGACGGTCGCGTGCAAGGATTACGACAACAATCCCATGGAGGTTGCGCCAAAGACCGTCACCATTCACAACGATTCCGCGGGCCAGATCTACCCTGTGATTTCGACCAGCAAGAATGCGGTCAATCAGTGGATGCAGGCGTGCTTACGCACCACCGACGTGATCTCGACCGATTTCGTCTACAAGCTGTACGTCAATGAGGGCAAGGGCATTCCTCCCAATTCGTCGGTCACCATCACGCTGCCTTTGTACAGCGAGTTGTCCGATAAAAAATACATTACCTGGTGGAACGGCGGGCGCGTGGTTCTGGCCGACAACAGCGAAAGGTTGCGTGACAAAGACGATACTTCCCTGGCAACGCCCAATACGGTGACGTGCGAAGCGCAGGGCACCGAGTGCGCATTGACCACGTATTCCAGCAATGTTCAGTTCCCGGAAGACGTCTACGCCCAGCTGTCCGAATACACGTTCGGCGACTCCATCATCCCGGCAGGCCAGACTACGCGTTTGTTGAAGCCGGAAAACGTGGGGTACAACATTTCCTATGTGGATCATGTCTACATGCCCGTGGCCATCGGGCCCAAGAGCAATCCTTATATCGGGTACAGCGGTTCGGGCCAGGCTTTGCCCGACTTTCGGAACAAGCTGCAGGCATTCCTGGACTCCGATGTCGGAGGAGGGTGGCCGGTTTACAACCTGAGCCAGCTCAAGCTGCCAGGCGGCTACAATATTTTTGCCCAGCGTCCGGGCACCCTGCCTCCTACCGACAATGTGCCCGTCAAGCCGGCGGACAGCACCAAGTTTCCGCCCGTCCTGACAGTGCTGAAATGCATCAACGGCGGATGCAGCGAAACCGAAAAAGAAACACTTCGCTATGGCGAAGCAGTGCAGCGCATGCAGGATCTGTGGGGCACTTGCGTCGATTGGTCGGGTGAGGACATCAGCCAGTACGTGACGCCAGGTGCGACGTGCCCGGCTGATTCCGACTTGAAGGACAAGCTGGCGGCGGTCCAGGCCTTCTTCAAACAAAGCCACCAGGACTATCTGGCCCTGTACAGCGCGGGTAAATGCGAAGGCAGCACGCCCCAGGTTCCCACGTTCGGTTACTGGAATGCCATGATGCACATCTATGGCTGGGTTCCGTATAACGAGGGTTGCGGCGCGGATGCCAACCCCTTGGCGGACACCAGTATCCCGGGTTGGGATCATGCCAAGATCCAGTCCATGTACATCCACGATCTGCAATACAACGGCTCGCAGGATGCCGTCAAGGCCAACCCCAAGCTGTTGTTCAACCCGTATGTGCAGTTGATCCACGATGATCTGCAGATGAATGCCTATGGATTCTCGGTGGATGACGCGGTTGGCTTCATGAGCGAGCTGGGCAGCGGCCTGGTCTTCACCGTGGGCGGGCTCAAGGGCCTGGAAAACGAAAAGCAGTTCAGCTATGCGGACGGCTTTAGTGTGAACGTCGGCCCGCCCGATGCACTGATCGGCAAGATCAACAAGCCCGTGATCAAGAAGTACGGCGTGTGCTCGATGAATACGCAGGACGGCAATCTGGATTGCCAGAAGATCGATCAGAACGTCATCATGCCCACCAACAGCCAGATCCTGGGGTTCCGGGTTGGCACCGTGGTTTCCTACCCGCTCAAGGTGCGTTTCACCGACCTGAACGACAATGTGTACACCCTCCTCGTCAACTCCAAGTTCGCCGCTTGCCCGGACAGTGTGGATGTCAAGACTTGCCCGACCAACAAGAGCACGCTTGTCGACAAGACCGCCTGCTCGGTCGTCAAGCCCAATGGCGAGAAACATCCCAAGTCGGATGACTGGTGCACAGGCGCCGATCCCAACCAGCAACGGGAAAAGCAGCTCACCAAGAATTACGTGAACTATCCGAAGCCGGTCGATTATCTGTAACTATCCGTCTGGGCTCGTCACCTGAAGGAGCGGAGCCAGATCGTCAAGGCCCTTGCCTTACGCCAATCGGCGAAGGCAAGGGCCTTTTTCAATGGCGCCGGGGGCGTTTTCAATGCAATCCGCCGTGTTCCGGCTTTTGTGGTTGGCTTCGAGGCCGAGCTTTTCCTGGCGTCGTTCAGGTGACGGTAAGCAATGAAAAAATTCGCGATGCGCGTGTTTTTTTTGTTTTTGAGTGTGGCATTATTTGTTCTGCATGATCCGTCTTATCCGCTTTGAGTGTTGCGCTTGCAACATCAAGCGGCCGCGCAGGCCGCTTGATTCTTGCCACTATTCAATAATCCGTCTCAGGAGGAAGCTGTCATGAAAAAAATCGCCAAGGTCGCGGCTTGTGCCGCATTGTGTTTGTCGGCCGGCAGTGTATGGTCCGCGGGCGGCGGGGGGATTCCCGGTGTGCGGGGAATCGATCACATCGGCTTCACGGTGCCCGACATCAATCAGGGCGTGGCTTTTTTTCATGATGTGATGGGTTGCACCGAGGTCATGCGCTTCGGGCCTTTCAGCGATGACAAGGGCAACTTCATGGAGGATCTCGTCAACGTCGATCCGCGTGCGGTCATCAAGCAGATTGCCATGATGCGCTGCGGCCATGGTTCGAACATAGAACTGTTCCAGTACAGCGCGCCGGATCAAAACACGAAAATGCCGCGCAACAGCGATTACGGCGGCTATCACATCGCTTTCTACGTCAAGAACATCAAGGCCGCGGTCGACAAGGCCAGGGCGCTTGGGCTGAAAACTTTCATGGGCCCGTTCGCGCTCAAAGAGGGCCCGGCCGCCGGCGAGTCGATCACCTATGTGCTGACGCCATGGGGAATGCAACTGGAGCTGATCAGCTATCCCAAGGGCATGGCCTACGAGAAAAAAGGCAAGCCGCGTTTATGGGCGCCTGGGCATTGAGCCTTCGGGCGCGGCGCTTTTCAGGTTCGAGGCGGGGTTCGTCCCGAACCTGAACGGCGGATTCGGCCGTTCTCGTGTCAATCGGCCAGGCTCAGGCAGCCTGGCCCGCATCTTCCGCAAACAGGCTCATGAGCTGGCGGCGCAGCCATTGCAGGCCGCTGTCCCGGTGGAAGCGTTCGTGCCAGTGCTGCATGACCACCATGGTCGGGGCGGCGAAGGGCAGGGGAAACACGCGCACCAGCCCTTGCTGCCGCAGGAACTGCGCCGCGCCGTTGGGGATCGTGACGATATAGTCGCTGATGCCGATGATGGGCAGGATGCCCAGTACGCTTTCGACCTGCCAGCCTACCTTGCGCTTTATGCCCGCGCGCTCGATGGCGCCGTCCAGCACCCAGTGGCCCGTTCCCGCCGGCGAAATGCCCAGGTGCAGTTCCCGTTCGTAGTCCTCGATGGACATTTGCTCCGTGATGCGGGGGTGGTCGTGGCGTACGACGCCCACGAACTCTTGTTCGAGCAGCAATTGCTGATAGAAGCCCGGGGATTCGAACTGGGCCATGAAGGCGATGGCCAGGTCGACTTCCCCCGCTTCCATGAGCTTGCCGGTTTTTTCGGTGATGCCTGAAAAGTGGAACCGGATATTGGGCGCGATGCGTTTTTGCAGTTCCAGCAGTTGCGGCGACACGGGCAGGTAGCCGGAATTGATCATGGCGATGCGGAACAGCCTGTCGGACGTGCCGGGGTCGAAGGCGATGCGGCTGTGCGTGGCGGTCGCGAGCAATTGGTAGGCGCGGGTCAGGGGCGAGCGCAGATCCAGCGCCAGGGGCGTGGGCTCCATGCCCCGCGAGGTGCGCACGAACAGCGGGTCGTTGAAGTATTTGCGCAGGCGCGCCAGGCTCATGCTGACGGACGGCTGGCTGGCGTTCAGGGTGTTGGCCGTTTCCGAGACGCTGCCTGTGCGCATCATCTCCGTGAAAATGGCGATCAGCCGCAGGTCGATGTTCTTGGAAAGAAGCTCTTCCGAGGGCAGGGGACGGCTGGCGTGGCGGCTGGACATGGTGCTCTCGCGGATGGCGCCGGCGGCGGGCGGCGATGGCTTATGGATTGAGCCTCAATAATATCAATATTTTTTATACGGTCTATATGCCTGCGGACATGGACTTGGGCATTTGCTATGTATATCGTGTCTCTCTGGCTGCCGTAAAGGGCAGCACCGGGGCGATTGCGTCAGGTCATATATGGAATCCTATATATGGAATGGCGGCATCGAAGCCCATCAAGAACCAGAAACAGACATACAAGACAAGCAGCGCGCCATGGCCGGCCAAGCCGGGCGCGCGACGAGCAGGAGAGACGGGTTTGGAGTTCGATTACATCATCGTCGGCGCGGGGTCGGCCGGCTGCGTGCTGGCTTCGCGGCTGACCGAGGACGCCGGCGTGAGGGTGTTGCTGCTGGA
The DNA here is from genome assembly GCA_040391725.1 of Eoetvoesiella caeni. Classification (GTDB taxonomy): domain Bacteria; phylum Pseudomonadota; class Gammaproteobacteria; order Burkholderiales; family Burkholderiaceae_B; genus Eoetvoesia; species Eoetvoesia caeni_A. Next base: position 7,575 of record JBEBXF010000071.1, read on the forward strand.
GGCGGGGGGATGGGATCGGGATCCCTGGATACATATTCCGCTGGGCTGGGGGCAGATCATTCAAAGGCGTTTGCACGACTGGATGTATTTTGGTGAGCCCGAGCCCAATGTGGGCGGCCGTCAGGTAGAGTGCGCGCGCGGCAAGGTCGTGGGCGGCTCTTCGTCCATCAATGCCATGGCGTATGTGCGCGGCAATCGCGCCGATTACGATGCCTGGGCGGCTTCGGGCCTTACCGAATGGTCGTATGCGCATGCGCTGCCTTATTTCCGGCGCCAGGAAGCTTGGGAAGGCGGCGCTTCAGCGTACCGCGGCGGCGATGGCCCGCTTACCACCCGGAACAGCCGGTATGAAGACCCCCTGGTGCAGGCGTATATGGATTCGGGCGTCCAGGCGGGCTTTCCGTTGACGGACGACTACAACGGCGCGCAGCAGGAAGGATTCGGGCTGATGCAATCCACCATCCGCCATGGCCGCCGCTGCAGCAATTCGGTGGCCTACCTGCGTCCGGCGCTGCGTCGCCCCAATCTTACCGTGCGCGTCAAGGCGCTGGTGCATAAAGTGGTGATCGAAGACGGCCGGGCCGTGGGGGTTGAATACTCCATCAACGGCAAGACGGCCATGGCCCGCGCTTCCCGCGAGGTGCTGCTGGCGGGCGGGGTCATCAACTCCCCGCAGATCCTGATGTTGTCCGGAGTCGGCGAGCCCGGAGAATTGCAGCGGCACGGTATTGACGTGAAGGTCGCTTTGCCGGGCGTTGGCAGGAATCTTCAGGATCATCTGTCGGCCATGGTGGCATACAGCCGAAAAACACCCGGTCCGTTCCGCAAGAACCTGCGGCTCGATCGCGTGGTCAAGGCCCTGGGCCAGGCGTATTTTTTTGGGCGCGGCTTTGCCACCGACCTGCCTTCGGGGGTCGTGGCGTTTCTCAAAAGCCGGCCGCAAGAACCCATACCGGACATACAGTTGCTGTTCCATGCGGGTCCGTTGGCGGCGGGGCCGTACCTGCCGCCTTTCAAGCCTGCGTTCGCCGATGGGTTTTCCTGCCGCGTGGTCTTGCTGCGGCCCGAGAGCCGCGGCCGGATTGAGCTGGTGTCGGCGAACCCGGCCGAACCCGTTCGCATTCACCAGAATTTCCTGGATTCGCCCAACGATTGGGACGCGCTGAAACGCGCGTTTCGCGTCATGCGCAATATCGGCACGCAGGCGCCCATGCGGGATTTCGTCGAGAGCGAAATCATCCCGGGCGTCCAGGCGGTCACCGACGAAGCCATCGAACAGCACATCCGCAACACCGCCATTACCGTGCACCACCCGGTCGGCACGTGCCGCATGGGAACGGACGGCGACGAATTGGCCGTCGTGGATCAGTACCTGAAGGTGCGCGGCGTCGAGGGCCTGCGCGTGGTCGACGGTTCGGTCATGCCCGGCCTGGTCGGCGGCAATGTCAACGCGCCGATCACCATGATCGCGGAAAAAGCCGCCGATTTCATTCGCGGCAGGGCGGTGCTTGCACCGGCCGAACTTTGAAGTCATTGAGGAGTCAAGTGTGAATACAGTCAACGAGGTCAAGCAGCCGGATGTCCTGCCCGGGCATTTCGGTTTGTATTACGGAGGCCAATGGCGCGAGCCTGTTCAGGGCGGGTATTTCGATGTCCACAATCCGGCGACGGCCGAACTTTTGGCCCGGGTGGCCGATGGCACGCAGGAGGATGCCGCGCTGGCCGTTCAGGCGGCTCGCAAGGGCTTCGAGGCCTGGCGCGCGATGCCGCCCCTGGAGCGGGCCGGCCGCATGAAAGCGCTGGCGCAAGTGGCGCGTGAACACGCTGAAGAGCTGGCCATGCTGGATGCGCTGGACGGCGGAAACCCTGTGCGCGAAATGAAGAACGACGTCATGATGGCCGCCGCCGCATTCGATTATTTTGCCGGCCTGGTCACGGAAATGAAGGGCGCGTCCGTGCCTTCGGGTGTCGATGCCGTCAATTTTTCGGTGCGCGAGCCGCTGGGCGTGGTCGTGCGCATCGTTCCCTTCAATCATCCGTTCATGTTCTGCATGTCCAATGCGGCGGCGCCGCTGGCGGCCGGCAATGCGGTCATCGTCAAGCCGCCGGCGCAGGCGCCGTTGTCCTCCTTGCGATTCGCCGAATTGGCCGAAGGCATCCTGCCGGCCGGCGTGCTGAACATCCTGAACGGCGGCAACGAGCTGGGTGCGGCGCTGGTGGCCAGCCGCGAGGTCGCCATGGTGGGGCTCATCGGCAGCGCCGCTACCGGCCGCGCCGTCATGCGGGCGTGCTCCGACACCCTGAAGCCCGTGCTGCTGGAACTGGGCGGCAAGAACGCGCTGATCGCCTACCCGGATATCGCGCCGGAAGTCGCGGCGCGCGCGGCGGTGGCCGGCATGAATTTCACGTGGTGCGGCCAATCCTGCGGGTCGACGAGCCGGGCGTTCGTTCACGAGTCGATCTACGACGACGTGCTGCCTTTGCTCAAGAAACAGGCGGCGCAATTCCGGCCGGGGCTGCCGACCGATCCGCAGACCACCATGGGGTGCATCAACAACCGCGCCCAGTACGAGCGCGTGCTCGACTATATACGCCTGGGCCGCGAGGAGGCCACGCTATTGTGCGGGGGCGGCGCGCCGCAGGATCCGGCGCTGTCGAACGGCTTCTTTGTGGAGCCGACGATTTTCGTCGACGTCGAGCAGTCCATGCGCATTGCGAACGAAGAGATATTCGGGCCGGTTCTGTCCGTGATCAAGTGGCGCGACGAAGAGGCCATGCTGTCGCAGGTCAATGCCGTGGAATACGGGCTGACCTGCTCGATCTGGACCAATGACCTGGTGCGCGCGCACAAGCTGGCCGGCCGGGTGCAGACCGGCTTTGTGTGGCTGAACGAAACCAGCCGGCACTTCATCGGCGCGCCGTTCGGCGGCTACAAACAGTCGGGCATAGGGCGCACGGAAAGCCTGGACGAGCTTTTGGCGTTTACCCAGCTCAAGCATATTCACGTCAATTTGAAATCTCAATCTTAGGAAATACATTATGTGCACCAGTCATGACGGCACCCAAGAGACAGCAGCTTCCCCGGTAGGCGACAGCGCGAAAGCGCCGCTGGCGGTGGACTCCGGATTGATCGACGATCTGGTGGCGGCCAATCACATTCTGTTCGACCAGGGCGTGCTCGACGCCTTCGGCCACGTCAGCGTGCGCCATCCGCAAGATCCGCAGCGCTTCCTGCTATGCCGCAATATGGCGCCGGCGCTGGTGGCGGCCGGCGACATCGTGCAGTTCGAGCTGGACGGCACGCCCATCGACGCGGCGGGCCGCTCGGTGTACCTGGAGCGATTCATTCACGGCGAAATCTACCGCGCCCGCCCCGATGTGATGGCCGTCGTGCACAGCCATTCGCCCTCCGTCGTGCCGTTCAGCGTGGTCAAGGAAGCTCCGCTGCGCGCGATGTGCCATGTTGCCGCATTCATCGGCACCGGCGCCCCGGTGTTCGAGATACGCGATGCGGGCGGGGACGGCACCAGCCTTTTGATTACCGACAACCGGCTGGGCGAGGCGCTGGCCGAATCGCTGGGCGACGAGTCGCTGATCCTGATGCGGGGCCACGGCTCGACGGTGGTGGCCGACACGCTGCAGAAAGTCGTGTACCGGGCCGTGTACGCCGAAATCAATGCACGCGCGCAGATACAGGCCTCGCAGCTTGGCGCCATTACGTTTTTATCCGAGGCCGAGGTGCGCACGGCGACCGTCAAGGTGGAGTCCCAAGTGGTCCGCGCCGGGGATTTATGGAAGAAAAAGGCCGAGCTGAC
>JBEBXF010000072.1:0-11211 GCA_040391725.1 Eoetvoesiella caeni
ATGCTGCACTAGTGCGGCCCCGTTGCCCAAGCCAGCGACTGCCTACTCCTTGAACGGGCTAAGAGCCGGACGCGGGCGCGTGGACAGTTCGCGGGCGGCTTCGGCGCCGATGCCGGTCATGCACAACAGCCGTTCGACGATCTGGTCCATGGAGTCGGACCGCGCCTCACCGGAGGTGATGGCCAGGCTGATGCCGAAGATCGCATGCGACGTCAGCTTCCAGACCAGCTCGGCATCCGGAATCTGGAAGCGGCCGGCATCCGCCGCGCGCCGCATGTCGCGTATGGCAAACGGTCCCATGCAGCGGAACAGCGCATCGGAAATGACTTCGGAGCGATACAGCATCTGTTTCCAGCGCATGTCGGAAGTGGCCGCTTCCAGAACCGTGCGTATGCCGAAGGCATAGACCTCGGCCGGATCCTCGAAGGCGTCGGTGGTGGCTTCGATGCGCAGCGCAAGGTCGTGCATCATTTTTTCGAGCACGGCCACCGCCAGCGCATCCTTGGATTTGAAGTAGTTGTAGACCGTCCCGGCCCCCACGTCGGCGCGTTCCGCGATTTCAAGCATGGTCGCGGCGTCGATGCCCTTTTCGCTCATCACAGCACTGGCGGCGCGGATCAGCGCTTCGCGATTGCGGCGCTGCCTGCGTGCTACACGACCTTCCGGCTCCATTTTTTCTTTCGTCATTTGATCTGATCCGGGTCACTACATTCATCAATTCGCAGTCTACTACGAAACTTTCGCCGCCCCGCTGCATGAAATACACCACATACATCACAACGATGGATATGAGGGTAATCCATATGTGACGAACATTCATTTTAGAATTATATTCTGTTCGTGCCGCAGCAGCCCGTCAAGAAAAGTCCGAGCCGGAAAATCCGGAGGCAGGCGCAGGCGTTCGGCAGGCCCCGGATCGCCGGAGTACACAGAATGATTTTCGAGAAGGAGACCGACATGGCTCTATCCAATCCAACTTCCCTCCGGGAAGCCGAAACCGACGTCGCGATCGTCGGCGCGGGCCCCGTGGGCACACTGCTTGCCATCCTGCTGGGCAAACAAGGCAAGCAGGTCACCCTGGTCGAGCGCTGGACGCAAGCGTACGATCGTCCCCGCGCGGTGACCTACGACCACGAAATCGCCCGCATCCTGGCGACACTGGGCATCGATTCCGAAAACGACCCCGCCATCAGCTACCACGACGAGCTGTACTACTGGAAAGACGCCAAGTTCGAGAACCTGCAGATCGTCGACTGGCAAAGCACGTCGGCATCGGGCTGGCGCGTGCGCTACTGGTTCAATCAGCCCCAGCTTGAAAAACGCCTGACCCGCATCGCCGACGGCCTGCCCACCGTCACGCAGCTTCGCGGCTGGCAGGGAGTGGCGCTCGAGCAGGACGCCCATGGCGTCACGCTTTCCCTGCAACGAAACACCGAAGAAGCCGGAGCGGTCGCCGAGAACCGAACCCTGCGCGCCAAGTTCGTGGTCGGCGCCGACGGCGCCAACAGCCTCGTGCGCAAGAGCCTGGGCATCGAGAACGAAGACAAAGGCTATTTCTTCGATTGGCTGATTCTGGACATGATTCCGCACGGCCCCTACGACATGAAACCGGCGCAATGGCAGTTGTGCGACCCCAAGCGGCCGACCACCATCGTGCCCGGCGGCCCCGGCCGCCGGCGCTGGGAATTCATGGTGCTGCCGGGCGAATCGGTCGAAGAGCTCCAGACTCCCGAGCGCGCCTGGGAATTGCTCAAGCCCTGGGGCCTGACGCCGGACAACGCCACGCTGGAGCGCAGCGCGGTCTATCGCTTCCAGGCCAGCTGGGCCAAAACCTGGAACAAAGGCCGCTGCGCCCTGGCCGGCGACGCGGCGCATCTGATGCCCCCTTTCGCGGGCGAAGGTATGTGCGCCGGCGTGCGCGACGCCTTTGCGCTGGGCTGGCGCCTGAACGCCATCCTGGAAGGCCGGCTGGGCATGGAAGTGCTCGACAGCTACACCTCCGAGCGCCTGGATCATGCCAGGCACTACATCGACTTCAGCCAGGAGCTGGGCAAGATCATCTGCATTTCAGACGAAACGCAGGCGGCCGAGCGCGACGCCAGGATGAAAGTCGAGCTGGCCGCCAGAAACAACAAGCCCGTGCCGACCGACATCTGCCAGCTTGGATCCGGCATCTGGTGCGGCGAATCGGCGCACGCGGGCGAACTGTCGGTGCAAGGCCTGGTACAGGCCCACGGAAAACAAGACCGCTTCGACCAGGCCGTGGGCCAGGGCTGGATCCTGATCGGGCTGGATGCGGATCCCGCCGCCGCGCTGACCGGATCCCAGCAAAGGCAATTCGCGTCGCTGAACGGCATGGCCGTAAGAATCGGCGCGCCGGACACGCCCTGCGATGCCGTCGACATAGAGGGCACCTACGCCAAATGGTTCGCGCAGCTCGATGCCAGATACGCATTGCTGCGCCCGGACTTCTATGTCGCGATCACGGCCAAGACCCCCGAAGCGCTGCAGCGGCGCTTCGACAAAATCATGGCGCAACTGCATCTGCAAACGGCTCCGGCCGTGGCAATGGCGTAAATCCGCAAGCAAGGCTTACGGCCTGCTGGCAGGCCCTACTCAAAATCCACACAGCAATCGGGAGACAACACTATGGTCACAAGAAGACAAGTACTCGGAACCGGCCTGGCCGCGGCGGTCAGCGCCTTGGCCCTGCCGGCCTATGCCCGCAAGCGCCCCATCAAGATCGGCTATATCAGCCCGCAATCGGGCGCCTTGAGCGCCTTTTCCGAAGCCGACAAATACATGATCGAGCAGTTCCTCAAGACCGCTCCATCCAAAGGCCTGAACGTCGAAGTTCTGGTCAAGGACAGCCAGTCGAACCCGAACCGCGCCGCCGACGTGGCGCGCGAGCTGATCGTGCGGGACAAGGTGGATTTGATACTCGTCGCCTCGACGCCGGATACGACCAACCCCGTCTGCACCATCGCCGAAGCCGAGGAAGTGCCGGTCATTTCCTCGGTCGCCCCCTGGCAGCCGTGGTTCATCGGACAGCAAGGCAACCCCAACGACCCATCGTCCTGGACGAGCTTCGACTACGTCTACCATTTCTTCTGGGGCCTCGAAGACAACGTGTCGGTATTCCTCAATATGTGGAAGGGCGTGGAAAGCAACAAGAGCCTCGGAGCCTTGTGGCCGAACGACGGCGACGGCAATGCATGGGCCAGCGACATCGGCCTGCCGCCCGCCGCCCGCAAGGCCGGCTACAAGCTCACCGACCCGGGACGCTATAAGAACCTGACCGACGATTTTTCGGCGCAAATCGCCGCCTTCAAGCAAAACGAGGTGGAGATCTTCACGGGCATTCCCATTCCGCCCGACTTCACCACCTTCTGGACCCAGGCCAGCCAGCAAGGCTTCAAGCCCAAGCTGGCTTCCGTTGCCAAAGCCCTGCTGTTCCCCGAAAGCGTGGCCGCGCTCGGCCCCCTGGGCCACAACCTGACCTGCGAAGTGTACTGGTCGCCGAAATTCCCCTTCCATTCCTCGCTGACGGGCGAAAGCTGCGAAGCGCTGGCCGAACGCTTCTCCAAGGCCGCCGGACGCCAATGGACCCAGCCGGTGGGCTTTACCCACGCGCTGTTCGAGCTGGCCGCCGACGTGCTCAAGCGGGCGGACGACCCCACCAACCACGAGGCAGTGGCCAAGGCCATCGCCACTACCTCGCTCGACACCGTGGTGGGCAACATCAAATGGGGCCAGGACAACGTACCGCCCTTCGCGCGCAAGAACGTCGCCAAGACACCCCTGGTCGGCGGACAGTGGCGGCGCAAGGCCGACGGCAGCTTCGATTTGCTGATCGTCGAAAACGGCAATGCGCCCGACATCCCTTTGGGCGGCACGCTCGAAACCCTGCGCTAGCGGAGCCGGCGCGAACGCCAGGCCGTGCGCCGCGCCAGTCCGGAGATTCCCATGCCTATTCTAAGTCTGCAGTCCGTGTCCAAATCGTTCGGCGCGCTCAAGGTCACGGACAACGTGAGCTTCGAGGTCGCGCCGGGCGAAGCGCTGGGCATCATCGGCCCCAACGGCGCCGGCAAATCCACCCTCTTCAACCTGATCGCCGGCAATCTTCGCCCCGATAGCGGCGCCATCGCGTTCAACGGCGCCGACGTGACGCGGCACACTCCCATGCAGCGCAGCATCGCGGGCATAGGCCGATCGTTTCAAATTCCGCAGCCTTTCGGGCGCCTCAGCGTCTACGAGAACCTGCTCGTCGCGGCCCAGTGCGGCGGTGGCCGCCGAGCCCGCGACGCAGGCCGGTATTGCGTCGACATCCTCAAACGCACTGGCCTGGAAGACGTGCTCGACGAGCCGGCCGGGGGACTGCCCCTGCTCAAGCGCAAAAGGCTGGAGCTGGCCCGCGCCATGGCCACCTCGCCCAGCCTGATATTGCTCGACGAAATCGCCGGCGGCCTGACCGAGGCGGAGTGCGGCGAACTCATCCGCACGATCCAGGACATCCATGCGGACGGCACGGCCATCATCTGGATCGAGCATGTATTGCACGCCCTGAACTCGGTGGTGCAGCGGCTGATGGTGCTCAACTTCGGCCAGGTGCTCATGCTGGGCCGGCCCGACGCCGTCATGGCCTCGCCCGAGGTGCGCGAAATCTATCTGGGAATCGAAGCATGACAGGCACATCCCCCTTGCTGCAGACACAGCAACTCATGGCCTTCTATGGCGACTTCCAGGCGCTGTTCGGCGTGGACCTGACTCTCGACCGGGGCGAAACCGTCGCCATCATCGGCGCCAACGGCGCCGGCAAGACCACGTTGATGCGCGCCATCTCCGGCATCGTCCAAGCCCCGGCGGACGCCATCCGCCTGCGCGGCGAGCCCATCGGCGCGCTCTCGCCGCCCGACGTGCTGATGCGCGGCGTCGCCATGGTGCCCGAAGGCCGCAAGCTGTTTCCCTCGCTCAGCGTGGAAGAGAACCTGCTGATCGGCGCCCATGCGCGCCGCGGCAAAGGCATATGGACGCTCGACGCGATCTACGCGCTCTTTCCCGTTCTGCAGGAGCGCCGGCGCAGCCCCGGAACCGCGCTGTCGGGCGGCCAGCAACAGATGGTGGCCATCGGCCGGGCGCTGATGTCCAATCCCGACGTCCTGCTTTGCGACGAGATCAGCCTGGGGCTGGCGCCGCGGGTGATCCGCGACATCTACGCCGCCGTGCCCAAAATCAAGGCGGCCGGCGCCTCCATCGTCATCGTCGAACAGGACATCGCGCAGGCGCTGCGCGTGGCCGACCGCGTCTATTGCATGATGGAGGGGCGGGTGACCCTGCAGGGCGTCCCCGCGCAGCTTTCACGCGAAGCCATCCACGACGCGTACTTCGGAGTGACGTCATGATTCTGCTGAACACCATCGTGCAAGGCCTGTTGCTGGGTGGGCTGTACGCCCTCTTCGCCGCGGGACTGAGCCTCGTCTTCGGCGTCATGCGGCTGGTCAACCTGGCGCACGGCGACCTCATCGTCCTGGCCGCCTTCCTCATCCTTTCCCTCACGACATCCCTGGGGCTGAATCCCTTCGCGGCGGTGCTGATCGCCGCGCCGATCATGTTCGCCGCCGGCTGGCTGCTGCAGGCTCATGTGCTGAACCGCGTGCTGGACGACGACCTCCTGCCTCCGCTGCTCGTCACGTTCGGACTGTCGGTCGTCATCCAGAACGCGCTGCTCGAAGGCTTTTCGGCCGACAGCCAGAAGCTGGCCGCCGGCCCCATCGAAGCGGCATCGCTGTCGTTCGGACCGCTCACGGTGGGAGTCGTGCCGCTGATGACGTTCGCCTCGGCCGTCGTCGTCATTTTCGTGCTCAACCAGATTTTCTACCGCACCGCGCTGGGCCGGGCTTTCCGGGCCACTTCGGACGACGCCGTCACCGCCGGCCTGATGGGCATCCACGCCAAGCGCGTGTTCTGCATCGCCACCGGAATCGCCATGGTCGTGGCGACCATCGCCGCCCTTTATCTTGGCACCCGCGCGAACTTCGACCCGTCGATCGGCCCGGCGCGCCTGCTCTACGCCTTCCAGGCGGTCATCATCGGCGGGCTGGGAAGCTTGTGGGGCACGCTGATAGGCGGAATCGTGATCGGCCTGGCCCAGACCCTGGGCGCGGCGGTCAACCCCGAATGGCAGATCCTGAGCGGACACCTGGCCTTCGCGGCGATTCTTCTGATACGCCCCCGCGGGCTGTTCCCGCGCGCCAACGACTAGGGCCTGCCAAGGATCCACAAGCCATGTCAATGAAAACACCATCAGCCATGCCTCCCAAAAAAATCTTCCGCCTGCCGCGCGGATCCGCCGCATCGATCGCGCTGCTCCTGGCCGCCTTGCTCTTTGCCGTGCCCATCATCGGCTCCCGCTCGATGGTGCAGGATCTGTTCATGATGCTGACACTGCTGGTGCTGGCCATGAACTGGAACCTGCTGGCGGGATTTGCCGGCCTTGTGTCGGTGGGCCAGCAGGCATTCGTCGGGCTGGGCGCCTATGCCATGTTCGCGGTCGTCATCCTTTTGGGTTGGGATCCCCTCGTCGGCATCGGCGTCGCCGGCGTGGTCGCCATGCTGTTCGCCATCCCCATGGCGTTCTTCACGTTCCGGCTCAGCGGCGCCTATTTCGCCATCGGCACCTGGTCCGTGGCCGAGATTGCGCGCCTGTCGCTGGCTCAGTGGCATGCGCTGGGCGGCGGCTCCGGCACGTCGCTGCCAAGGGGAACCGTCAATCACATGTTCGGCGTGGCCGAGCTGAAGCATCTGCTGGGCGTCAGCAGCTCGGCCGCCGCCGACACCATCACCTATTGGCTGGCCCTGATCCTGGCCATCGCCACCCTGGGCCTCAGCTATGCATTCCTGCGCTCGCGCCTGGGGCTGGGCCTGCAGGCCATCCGCGACAATACCGAAGCGGCGCGCTCGCTGGGCATCGATCCCACCCGCCTCAAGGCGCTGGTCTTTCTGGCGACGGCGTTCGGCACCGGCCTGTGCGGTGCGCTACTATTCATACAGATTACGCGGGTCACGCCCGAAGCCGCCTTCTCCGTGATCAACTGGACCGCCTTCGTGATTTTCGTTGTCGTGATAGGCGGAATCGGGACATTGCCCGGGCCCGTGGCGGGTGTCATCGTTTTCTACATCCTGCAGCGCGCCCTGTCGGACTACGGCACGATCTACCTGATCTTGCTGGGCCTGATCGGCATCGCTATCATGTTATTCGCCCGCCGCGGCCTTTGGGGCGTGTTCAGCGATCGCACCGGCATCGATTTCCTGCCGTTGCGGCAGCGTCCGCCCAAAGGCCCGGAGACCCAACAAACAACTCCCAACGAAAACCAAATACACAAACCCCCAATCTGGAAAGGCATACACTCATGACTCAGTTTTTCACCGAAGCAGACTCCGAAAGCGCCGTCAACGTCCGCATGGCCGAAGGCATCAACCCCCGCCTGAAAGAAATCATGGCCTCGCTCGTGAAGCATCTTCACGCGTTCGCCAAGGACATCCAGCTTACCCAGGAAGAATGGGATTTCGCCATCGACTTCCTGACCCGGACGGGCCAGATATGCAGCAAAGAACGCCAGGAATTCATCCTGCTTAGCGACACCCTGGGCTTCTCGATGCTGGTCGACGCCATCAACAACCGCCGGCCCGCCGGCGCCACCGAAAACACGGTTTTCGGCCCCTTCCACGTCGACGGCGCGCCCGAGCGCCCCATGGGCGCCAACATCACCCTGGACGGCAAAGGAGAAAGCTGTCTGTTCGAGGGCCGGATCCTCGACCTGCAGGGCAACCCCATAAAAGGCGCGCGGCTCGACGTGTGGTCGGACAACGCCGAGGGCTACTACGACGTGCAGCAGCCCGGCGTCCAGCCCAAATGGAACAACCGCGGCATCTTCACCACCGAAGCGGACGGCAAGTACAGCTTCGTCGGCATCAAGCCCGTTTCCTACCCCATTCCCGACGACGGCCCCGTGGGCCAGATGCTGGCCGCCTTGGGGCGCCACCCCTATCGTCCCGCCCACATGCACTTCCTCATCACCGCCCCCGGCTACCAGAAGCTGGTCACCCACACCTTCGACGGCGACGACTTCTACATCACCTCCGACACCGTGTTCGGCGTGAAGAAGACCCTGGTGGCCCCGTTCGAAAAAGTCGAAAACGGCGAAACCAAGTGGCGCTCGCCCTTCGACTTCGTGCTCACGCCCCTGGACAACAAGTAATAATCAGCAAGGTAACAGCCCCGCCCCGCATATTCACGTACACTTCCCGCATGTTACGCATCGACAATCTCGGCAAGCGCTACGGCGACCATCCCGTCTTCCAGGGGCTGACCCAAACCTTCCAACCCGGATGCTACGCCTTGTGCGAAGAAGACAGCACAGGCAAATCCAGTTTGCTGGCCATCATCGCGGGCGCGCTCGCGCCCGACGAAGGAGACGTCTGGATAGACGGGCATTCATTGATCCACGAACCGCAACAAGCCAAGGCCCGCCTGGCCTACGTGCCCGACAATTGCATGGCGTTTCCCATGCTGACGGGACGCGAACTGCTTGAACGCACGGCCGCGGAAAAGAACACGACCGTGGACGACGCCGTGCTCGGCCTGGCGCACCGGCTGGATCTGGAGCCGCATCTGGACAAACGCTTCGAACAAATGTCGACCGGCATGCGCCGCAAGGTATTCCTGACGGCCGCCGCCCTGGGCGACCCAGCCGTCGTCATCGCGGACGGCCCCAGCAACGGGCTCGACTCACCGGCCTGCGCCGTGCTGGCCGAACTGTTCAAAACCTGGTCCCAAAACCGAGTCGTACTGTTCGCCAGCTACGACCCGGAACTCGTGCAAGCCTGTTCAGCGCGCGCAATCAAGGTGGCGGAGCTGCGCCGCTAGACGCAAAAAGCCCGCAATGCAAGGGAGCATGCGGGCTTTCAGTTCCGATACGAACCAAAGCAAATTGCTTTGGACTAATTCCTGGCGGACAAGGGGGGATTCGAACCCCCGATACGCTATTCACGTATACACGCTTTCCAGGCGTGCGCCTTCAACCGCTCGGCCACCTGTCCTGATCGCTTTTTTCAATGCGAAGTCCGCCATTCTAACAGAATTAAACAGGACTTGCGTCCTGAGCATCCCTTAACGCGTTTTCAGCTTCGTGACCTTGGTGCCTTCGATGTTCAGATTGGCCATCAGACCCTGGTTGGTCATGACGATGACTTCCACTTCGTTGGTTGCCGTATTCAAGTCGATATCGCCATTGGCGCCGGCCTTGATGACGGCCACCGATGCGTCGGCGCCCGCCGTCCAGCCTTGGCTGTTGCGGAACTTGTCCAGGGCGGCCTGTGTCATGAACAGAAAAATTATGGCTTTTGATTGCGCGCCGATCTGCAAGCCCAGAGAGCCGGTGGCCGTGCTGTAGTAGCCTTGCGTCTTGCCGCCCACGCGCAAAGCGCCTTCGCCGTATTCGCCGCCGACAAAGAATCCGGCCGCCAGAACCGAAGGGAACACCAGCACGCCGTGGGCTTTATCCACCAATTCGCGCGAATGCCGTACCGTGGAGTAAAGCTTGTTCATCGTGGAGTTGACCGCGGAATCGATTTCTTGCCTTTTTTCCGGCGTATCGGCGCCGGCCATGGGGGTTGTAGTGCACCCTGCCAGGGTCAGGGCGCCCAGCCCCAGCATTGCCGCGGATCCAGCCAAAAATTGTCTTTTTTGCATTTCCTTCTCCCGTTGCACGCATACTTGTGGAAATTCTTCTTCCCGTATGCAGAAAGGTCTTAAGGCTTATGCCCCCATGCATCCTGCCGGCACGATGGGGCTTTGGCAATGGCTGGAAGGTAGGACTGTTCATATGCAAAAGCTCGGAAACTGCCACATGAATGCCACCAGACCAGGCCAGCGCCTGTTGGCAGTATGCGTCAAAGGCGGCATGAAGCAGGCAACAGAATCTTTCAGCCGATCGCCCTCAGGCCGACCAGACGCTCGACATAGCGCGCGATCATATCGATCTCGAGATTGACCGGATCGCCGGCCTTCAGGTTCTTCAATGTGGTGACCTGCACGGTATGAGGAATGAGGTTGATGCGGATTTCGCAGCCGTCGTCATCATCGTCCACCTGGTTGACGGTCAGGCTCACGCCATTGACCGTGATGGAGCCTTTATAGGTCAGGTATTTGGCAAGATTGCGCGGGACATGAATGCGCAGATCCCACGACTCGCCCACAGGCTCGAAACGTGCCACGCTGCCCATTCCGTCCACATGCCCCGAAACCAGGTGCCCGTCCAGCGAATCGCCCAGCCGCAGGGCATGTTCGAGATTGACTTCGCCGGTTGCATCCAGGCCCGCCGTGCAATTAAGGCTTTCGCGGGAAACATCCACCTTGAACGTGTCGCCGGCAAACTCGACCACCGTCATGCAGGCGCCCTGGATCGCAATGGAATCGCCCAATTTGGTCGCAGCCAGGGAAAAATCCGGCGCGTCGATGGTAAGTTGCACCCCGGCGTCCCGGCCGCCATCGCGCAAGGGCGTGACATCGACGATACGTCCAACAGCGGAGACAATTCCTGTAAACATATAAACCTTCTCTTACGTAATGTTGAGGCAAAAGCCGGTCATGAACGGCCGTGGGAGTCGACGGCCGCCAGCAATGCTTGCCATTTTGCGGCCAGCCGCGCCCGCAGGCGCACATCGGCGCCCACCATCGCCGTTTCGAAGAATTCGAAACGCAGCGCCTGATCCAGTGCGTGAAGCGCGGGCAAGCCATACATGCCCATGCCGGGGCCAAGCACCATCGGCGCCAGGTAAATCAGCAACTCGTCCACGCAGCCGGACGCCAGCAAGGCGCCGCTCATTCGCGTGCCCGCCTCGGCATGCACTTCGTTGATATCGTGCTGCCCCATCCAGCGCATGACCGCCTGCAGATCGACGCGGCCTCTCTCGGTGGCGGGCACGACAATGACCTCGGCATTGCGATCGGCCAGCCGCGCCGCCTTGCCCGCATCGTTGTTGCAAGTAAACACCCAGGTTTTCGTGCCGTCCAGCAAACGCGCATCCGCATCGATTTCGAGGCGGGTGTCGATGACGGCCTTGATGGGCTGGCGCGGTGTCGCCACCTCGCGCACGTTCAATTGGGGATTGTCGATGCGCACTGTTCCCGAACCGGTAAGCAACAAGCAG
>JBEBXF010000073.1:0-11194 GCA_040391725.1 Eoetvoesiella caeni
CCGCCGCCGACAACGTCTGCACGACGCTCTTCCCGCAAAAGGGAGTCTGCGTGACGCAAGGCGGCATCTGGTACGGCGACAATCAGACCGCCGGCGAAACCGACGGCGTGCCCTCAACGGGCTATCACAATTGTTGCCAGGTTCAGGCCTACCGCCTGGACCATGGGGAGGAAACCACCTTCCTGCCTTACGCTACCAAGGCGGTCACGGACGGCACCTATAAGCTGGTGCGCCAGACGCGCAACCAGTGTGTTCCGGCCATGGGCAGCGCCGCCGATCCCGGCGATTACAGCTACAGCCCGACCAACTACGACATCACGGACGAGTTCTACCAGATCGACACCGCCACTCCCAACCCCAAGCTGGACAAGGACGGCAGCCAGTTGGTGGCGATCACCACGCCGCCTTTGAACACGTCGTCGCTAAGCGGCGGCCAGCAGCAGGCCTACACCAACCTCAAGACCGAAATGGACAAGCACGATGCCGTGGCCAGCTACAACGCGAACTACGACAGCGTCAATTGTCCGGGTGACGGCAATCGCGACGGGGTGGTGGATCAGAAGGATCTGGACAACTGGAAGGAACTCAGCCAACTGAACAACGGCCAGTCGAGCTGGTACGACTTCAACCACGACGGCAAGACCGACGAGGCGGATCGGCAGATCATCCAGAATAATATGGGCAAAACCTGCGGCAGTAGCTAGGGTAGGTTCGCGGAACGGATAGAGGGACGGCCGTTCGCGGAGCTGGTTCCGCCATCCAGAGGGCAGGCGGTTCCAGTGTGGAAGCCGGATTCGCACGGGTGTTATGCTAAGAACGGCACCGGCGGCGTGTCTTCGGGCATTAGCGGCTGCCGGCCGCGTGCCGTTGCAGCCGTTCGCAAGCCTGCTCGGGGTTGATCCACCAGACGGCGGCAATGCCGGCAACCAGCAACAGCAGGCCTGTCAGCGTAAAGGCGCTTCCCAGTCCCTGGGCCAGCAAGGCGGCGTTGTTGCCAATTTCCCCGGCCTTTGCCGCCCCGTATCCGGTTTGCTGGACCAGCCATCCGACCACGGCGGGGGCGATCACCCCTCCGACGGACGCAATCCCGACCAAGGTCGATATGACGACGGCCCGCTGGGTTGGATTGACGGCGAACGCAATGGCCGTTGGCGCCATTGGGAACACTAGGAACGCACCCCAGCCGACAGTCATGGCGGCTATGGCTTGCAATCCAGAAGTATGCGGCAATAGCAGCAGGCAGATTCCAGAGACCGCCAGTGAGCCGCCGAACAGCCCGCCCACCGCCCAGCGGGCGGTGACGCCGCTGCGCATGAGATGGCGTCCCCAAAAGCCCAGGCCGACCAGCAGCAGCGTGCCGAACAGCCATGGCAGCGCATAGATGAGACCCACATGCGACTGTTCTATCTTCAATACGCCGCCGATGTATTGCGGCACCCAGGTTGTCATGGCGCCTTGCGCCCAAAAGCAGGTAGAGCCGGCTGCCGTGGCGATCAGCCACGACCTGCAGGCAAAAACCCGCCATAGAGGCACGGTTTTGAGCTTCTCGGTGGCCGAGGTGGCGATGGCCATGCCTTCACCGCTTGCGTTGGCGCATTGGTAGGGGCCGTCGCGGCCTACGAATAGCCAGGCTATGCTCCATACTAGACCGGCGATGCCAAGGAGTACGAAGGCCCACCGCCATCCCAGGGATGGCGAAGCAATGATCCATGACAAGGCGGGGGCGGCTATGGCCGCGCCCACGGTTGGCCCGATGGCGATCAGATTGCTGGGGAGGGCGCGTTCGTGCGCGGGAAACCAGTGATGGGTGGCATGCAAGGCCACCGGCAGCGCGGGGCCTTCGCCGGCTCCAAGAATGATACGGCTGGCTAGAAGGACGGCGGCGCCGCCCGAAAGCAGGGGAAACTGGGCGGCGGCCCAGATCAGCGCCAAAACCAGAATCAGCCAGCGGCTTGATACGCGGCTGGCGATGGCGCCGACCACGATGGCGCTCAGGCTGAACAGAAAGAAGAAGCTGCTGCCTATGAAGCCGAACTGCACCGGCGTGAGTCCCAGCTCCGCCATGGCCGGCTTGGCCACCAGCCCCAGGACGGCCTTGTCGCCGAAGTTCAGAATCATGAATCCGGTGAGCATCGCAGTAACCAGCCAGGCTCTGCCGCGCACGGATAATTGGATTGCTTTGGCCGGTGTAACGGCATCCGCTAGAGTCGTCATCATGCTACCCCACTTGTATAGTTGGTGTTTTTCATCTCTTGCGCCGGCGGGCCGGATCGATCGTTGCGATCCGGGTCTCCCCCGCCTTGACGGCGCGAGTCATTGTCCGCTGGTTTCAGCGGACGGCGATCAGGCAGCCGCCGCCGATACGGGAGGGTAGAACAGGACGTCGTATTCGCGCGCTACCTGTACTACCTCGGCCGGATTGGACATATTGTGGATGCGGCGATAAAGCTCCAGCAGCCTGCCGGTCGGGGCTGCCCAGAAAAGGGCGGTGACGGGATCTCCCGAATTATTGAAGAACGCGTGAGGCAGGCCGCGCGGCATGCGAACGAGGTCTCCCGAGGAGGCGGACGTCTTCTTCCCATCAAGCAGCAGGTCGATACGGCCGTCCAGCACGAAAATGTATTCGTCCTGCTTCGGGTGCATGTGTGGTGGCACGAAAGTTTCTACGGGGAACGTTGCATGCCAGGCAAAACAGTCGTCGCTGACTTGTTTGGGCACATAGATTTGTCCCAGGATATTCCAGGATACGCCGTCGATGCCGGTATGGCTGCGGGTAATGTCAGGGGTTTCATGCATTTTCTTTGTCTCCTTGTAGTGTCGCCAGTCGATTCAATGTCTCTGCCACCAGGGGGTTGGTCGAGGCGAAACGTGGCTTGAACTGCTGGCGCGCCTGCGCCAGATCTTCTTCATCCCAGTAGCCGATCAAGATGCCGCCTTCGGAAATCCGGGGCTGCACCTCGGTCGATTCGATAGCTCCGTCGGGAACCGTGACGCGCTGACGCGGCTGGCGGGCCCAGCGAAATAGGGCTTCGTGCAAACGCGCGCGCACTGCGACATGCTCGTCCAGGGGCGAGGCGCCAAGGTCGATGAACTCGTGAGGGTCGGACTGCAGGTCGAACAGCAACGGCCGGTAGTTCTCGGCGATGACGTACTTCCAGCGGCCGTCGAAGATCATTCGTAGCCAGGAGTCGCGTGGTTTCGTGCCTAGTTCTATGCGCGAGTCCTGGAAGGCGTAGTCGTATTCGCAGACGACCTCTTCGCGCCAATCGGCGGGTCGGCTGCCGAACAGCAGCGGCCGTAGCGAGCGCCCGTCGATGACATGAGGTACGGGCGGCCCCCCGTAGACATCGAGGAAAGTGGGGGCCAGGTCGACGGCTTCCACCAGTGCATCGCAGCGCGTGCCGCGTGTGCCGTCGGCGCGCGAGTCCGGGTCGTAAATGATGAGAGGCGCACGGATGACCGGCTCGTGAAAGAAGTCTTTCTCCCCCATCCAGTGGTCGCCCATATAGTCGCCGTGGTCCGAGGTGAACACTATCATGGTTGTGTCCATGAGCCCGCGCTCTTCGAGGAAGGCAAATAGCAGGCCGAGCTGGTCGTCGATCTGCTTGATGAGGCCCATATAGCCCGGCATGACCGCATCGCGTACGCCGTCCCGCGAGAATGTGCGCGAGACACGATGGTTCATCATGGCGCCGTATACCGGATGCGGGTCAGTGCGTTCGCTTTCGGACCGCACGACGGGCAGCGCGTCTTCGGGCTTGTACATGGTGGCGTAGGGTGCTGGCACGATGTATGGCCAGTGCGGCTTGATGTAGGAAAGATGCAGGCACCATGGCTGCTCTCCGGCTTCGGCGATGAAGTCCATGGCGCGGCGCGTGATGTACGGGGTTTCCGAGTGCTCGTCGGGAATGAGCGCAGGCCGATTCGAGTACTTCAGAAACCAGCCGGAATGGATGTTGCCGTCATCGTCCTTGGTTGAATTGGCCCAGCTTTCCCAAGGATTGTCGCCGCCGAAGCCGTTTTGGCGCAGGTAGTCGTTGTATGAGGGGTCGGGATCGTGGCCGGAATAGGGATGAATGCCGTCGTCCCGCTCATAGGGGTCGAATCCGCATTCCGAGATGCGCACGCCTATGGGCGACTCGGGGTCGATGCCCAGGCGCGACATGCCGGCCAGGTCGGCGCGCATATGGGTCTTGCCGACCAGTACCGATCGTACGCCCAGCGGGCGCAAATGATCGCCGATGGTCATTTCGCCGGCCTTGAGCGGCACGAAGTTCCAGCTTGCGCCGTGTGAATGCACATAGCGACCTGTGTAATAGCTCATGCGGGACGGACCGCATACGGGCGATTGCACATAGGCCCGTTCGAAGAGCACGCCGCGTTCGGCCAGCGCGTCGAGGTGCGGGGTTTTCAGTGTAGGGTGGCCGAAGCACGACAGGTGGTCTGCGCGCAACTGGTCACACATGATAAAGAGAATGTTCTTTACAGAGCGGGTCATGGTCTCCTCCGCGATTTGTTGAATGTGTTTTTTATGGATCGATTTTAGGAGGCTGCTCATGCGGGCAGTAGTGCATTATTTTGATATCGATTACCATGGGTTATCACCTGGGAGCCCGTTATGCGCTTGCAACACATGCATCTGCTTTTGACGCTTGCCGAGACCGGGAGCCTGCGCGCGGCGGCGGAAGTCCTTAATGTCACCCAGCCGGCGCTCAGTAAGTCCCTGCGGCAGCTTGAAGAGGAATTCGGCACGGCTCTTGTGCTGCGCAGCGCCAAGGGCGTACGGTTGGCCCCGGCCGGCGAACTGGTGGCCGCCCGCGCGGCTTCCGTTGTGCGCGAGCTGGCCCGCGCCAAAGAAGAAGTGGATTGGCATTTGCGGCACGCTACAGCATTGGTGACCATGGGCCTGTCTCCCGCAGCGGCAATCCTGCTTGCACCGGGAGCCATTGCGCGATTCAGCGCGCGGTGGCCTCAGGTGCGGCTGTGCATGCGAGACGCGCTTTACCCATTTGCGCTGCGACAGTTGCGGGCGGGCGAACTCGACCTGGCGATCGGCCCGCTGCCGGTTGAAGGGGTCGGCCCCGATCTCGTTGTCCAGCCTTTGTTTGACAGCCAGGACGTTATTGCCGCGCGGCGGGGCCACCCGTTATCGGGAGCGAAGCGACTGAAAGATCTGGTTGATGCGTCGTGGGTGCTGACCGGCCCTTCAGGCGGCCCAGGCGATCCGGTCCGGCTGCGTTTCGAAGCCTTTGGCCTCGCAACGCCAAAAGTTCGCTTGGAGTGCGAATCGTTCTCGACCTTGCTGGGAGTGATGCCGCACTTGGAGGTGGTGGGAATCATGCCGCGCGGCTTTTTTGACCGCTATGGCCCGCGCACGGATCTAATCGATTTGCCTATCGAGGATCCCTTGCCGAATACGACCATTCATATCGTGACGCGGGCGGATACGCCCCTTACCTTGCCGGCGCGGCGTTTGCTGGATGCCTTTGTGCAAGAGGCGCGCGAAATGCGCTCTGTTCCATGATGCAAGAGTGGCCGTCTGGACTGAAGAGAGTCGGGCGCAAAGCCAGGGCTCGAGGCTGACTACCGCCCCGGCCATGCGGGTTTTCGTGGAATGGAGGGGCACGCTGCCAAGCCGACACCCAGCCGCTCAAGAATGCACCGCCGACGCGGGGTTCTTGAGGCCGGCGTGGTAGCGGGCCACGTAGGCGTCGAAGCTTTCCGTGTCGCTTTGCTCGATCTGTAATTGAGCCCGCAGCGATTGGGCCGCGTCGCTCATGAACTGTTCCCGTACCGCCGCGTCCAGGGGGTTGGCGCGCAGCCACTCGTGGTGGGCGCGGCTTTGGCGCAGTGTGTAGTCGTGCAGGCCTATGCCTTCGTCGCGCAGGTGCTGCAGCAGTTGGGCGGACGGCGTGGCGTCCGGGTCGGAAACTTTGGGGTGTTGCGCAAGCACGGCCTGGACATGGTTTTGCCCGCCGTAGGTGGCGTCGAGCAGGTCGGCATAAGGCAGCATGCCTTCCAGGATTTCGCTGGCCCAGTCCATGAGGCTGATGGGCTTGTTGCTCTTGACGAGCGCCAGCCCCGGCTTGCGCCCCATTTTCGCCACCAGGCCGAAGTTGTCCTGGCTGTCGTGGCAAAAGCCGTTCTGGGGAAAGAAGGGGCTGTCTTCCACTGCGCAAAACAGCAGGAAGGCGTCCATGAAATGGCTGGTCTGCGCCGTGATGCCGATGGGGGAGGCGGGGTCGATATCCAGGCAGCGCACCTCGATGTATTGCACGCCGCGCGCGGCCAGCGCCGTGGAGGGCCTTTCACAGCGTTCGGTGGTGCGTTTGGGGCGGATGCTGGAGTAGTACTCGTTTTCGATCTGCAGCAAATTGGTATTGAGCTGGATCCATTCGCCGTTGCGGTGCGTGCCCAGAGCCTGATAAGGCGGCCAGGGCGTGGTTACCGCCACGTAAAGCCGGCTCAGGAAGGTTTCGATGTCGTTGTAGCAAAGCTCGAGGTCGGATTGGGCCTTGTTGTTGTAGCCCAGGTCGCTCATGCGCAGGCTGGTGGCGTACGGCAGGTACAGCGTGTCGTCGTCCAGTGTCGACAGGTCGTGGGTGACGCCCTCGAGGAACCTGGCCGAGACGGCGGGCGAGTTGCCGAACAAGTACATAAGCAGCCAGGAATACCGCGTGAAGTTGCGGATGAGGGCCATATAGCCCTTGGAACGCTTTTCTTCCTGGGTGGCGCCTTCGGTATCGAGGATGTCCCAGAATTCGTCGGGCACGGAAAAGTTGTAATGCACGCCCGCGATGCATTGCATGGCCTTGCCGTAGCGCTCGGCCAGGCCGCGCCGGTACACATGCTTGAGCATGCCGGTGTTCGACCTGCCGTACCAGGCGATGGGGATGTCGGCCTCGGCCGGCAGATGGGCCGGCATGGACTGGTTCCAGATGATTTCGCCGTCGAGCTGGCTGGCGACGAAGCGGTGCACGTCTTCGAGCTCGCCCAGCAGCGAGGGCACCGTTGCGTGCGTGCCGGTTATGAGCTCGAGCAATGCTTCGGAGTAGTCGGTGGTGATTTTTGGATTGGTGAGCGCGCTGCCCAGGGCGGACGGATGCGGCGTGGCGGCCAGCATTCCCTGAGCATCCACCCGCAGGCCTTCTTTTTCAATGCCGCGTAATATCCTGGCCAGCACGGGAAGGTGCGAGCGCAGTACGGAGTGGCGTTGGGTGCGTTGTGTCATGCGGGTGTCTTTTCAAAGGTATCGCTGCGGATTTTACCCGACACCTTAAAATACGCGCACGATTTATTTGTACGCATCGTCCGTCGGCGTAACGGTTTGGCGGGGGCGGGGACGGAACATGAAAAAGGGGGAACTATGGCGCGGTATGCCTGTTTGATGATCTTGCTGTTGGGAATGCTGACGGGATGCTCGCCGGAGTATAACTGGCGCCAGGTGCAGGTGGCCGACGGCATGGTTCAGGCGATTTTTCCCGACAAGCCCGAAACGGCGAAGCGCACCTTGGATTTTGCGGGCCATGCGGTCGAGTTCAGCTTGACGGCTGCCACGGTCAATGACGCCGTGTTTGCGGTCGGATACGCGCCGTTGCCCGAGGCGCTTGAAAAAGACGAAGCGGCGCGCACCAGAATGGGGCAGACTGTCATGGCTTCGTTCTACCAGAACCTGGGCGTGGATATTCCCGCCGAGCTGCCGGCTTTCGGCCAGCCTTTCGAAATCACGGGCAAGGATTCGGGCAAGGGCGCGGTGCGTTTGCGGGCTACGACTTGGGTGCTGCCACATGCATTGGTCGAGGGGATGGTGACGGCTCGCGCAGATGCATTTCCGGAACAGCAGGCGCAGGAGTTTTTGAAGGGGCTGGCGGTGGGTGGCCGGTGATGTTCGGCAGCATGCCGGCCCGGAGCAATGCGGTAATGGCTGCCTGGCGGCTGTGCACCTGCAGTTTCTTGCAGGCATTATGGATATGAAAGTTTACGGTGCGTTCAGTCAGCCCGAGTATGACGCCCATTTCCCAGCTTGTTTTACCAATGGCGGCCCAGCCAAGACATGTTAGTTCCCTGGGTGTTAGGGTCTTCATCAGCAGCGTCTCCATAGTATTGATTTGTTTGTGGTTGTTTTACTATTTATGAGTGAATGTATCAATTATTGCCAAGAAGGTAAAACGGACGAGGACAATTCCATGCCGGGGTGTAACAACAGAAAGTGATAAAATGCAGCTTCGTGATTCCTATAGCGCCGATTTGCTTGATCTGCTTGCGGGCGCCTCATAAATCCAGCTAAAGAGGTCCTTTATGGCCCAGTCGATAACCTATTCCGAGCCCGGCATCGCAACGCCGGCCGCAATCAGCAGCACCGTTCCCACCGGCTCCGTCGGCATCGTTTCCCCCCGCACCATCGCCTTCCACGAACCCTTGCCTCTGGCAAGCGGCCAAGTGCTGCCCAGCTATGAACTGGCGGTTGAAACCTACGGCACGCTGAACGCCGAATGCAGCAATGCCGTGCTGATTTGCCATGCCTTGAATGCCTCGCATCACGTGGCGGGGATTTCCGCCGCCAATCCCAAGGATGTCGGCTGGTGGGACAATATGGTGGGCCCTGGAAAAGCCGTTGATACCGAAAGGTTTTTCGTCATCGGCGTCAACAATATCGGCTCCTGTTTCGGCTCGACCGGGCCGGCCAGCATCAACCCGGCCACCGGCAAGCCGTGGGGGGCGGCGTTTCCCATGCTTACCGTGCGCGATTGGGTCGATGCCCAGGTGCGCCTGGCCGACCATTTCGGCATCCGTAAATTCGCCGCCGTCATGGGTGGGTCGCTGGGGGGAATGCAAGCCCTGGGGTGGGCCATCAGTTGCCCGGATCGGGTCGGGCATTGCGTGGTCGTGGCCAGCACCCCGCGCCTGACGGCGCAGAACATCGCTTTCAACGAAGTGGCGCGCCGCGCCATCATCAGCGACCCCGATTTTCACGGCGGCGACTATTACGCCTACGATACCGTGCCCAAGCGGGGGCTGTCGGTGGCTCGCATGCTGGCCCACATTACGTATTTGTCCGACGACGACATGGACGAACGATTCGGCCGCAATCAGCGCGCGCCCGCCGAAAACGGTGAGTACCACTACGGCTACGACGTGGAGTTCGAGGTCGAGTCCTATCTGCGCTATCAGGGCGAAAAATTCTCCACGTATTTCGATGCCAATACGTATTTGCTGATCACCCGCGCGCTCGATTATTTCGACCCCTCGCGTCATTACGGCGGCGATCTGGCCCAGGCGTTCAGCGTGGCGCAGGCCGAGTTCCTGGTCGTTTCTTTCGGCACCGACTGGCGGTTCCCTCCGGCCCGGTCGCGCGAAATCGTCAGCGCCCTGCTCAAGGGCAAGCGGCCCGTCACGTACGCCGAGATCGACGCGCCGCACGGCCACGATGCCTTTCTGCGGGATGACGCTCGCTCCCATGCGGTGGGGCAGGGCTATTACGACCAGATCGCGGCCAAGCTCGGCTTGCCCGCGCGGCAGTCCATCACGGGAGTCCTGGCATGAGCACCTTGTTACCCGCCAAGCCAGCCAGTACCTCGCGCGGCGCCATCCGGCAGGATCTGGTGCGCATAGCCGGCTGGATCGAGCCCAACACCCGGGTTCTGGACCTGGGTTGCGCCGACGGCACGCTGCTGGCGTATTTGCGCGACCAAAAAAACGTGGACGGAGTGGGGGTCGAGCTGGATGACGAGCGCGTCATTGCGTCGGTGCGGCGCGGCGTACGGGTCATCCAGCAGAATCTGGAAGAGGGCCTGGCGCTGTTCGACGGCATGCAGTTCGATTCGGTGGTGCTGTCGCAAACCTTGCAGTCCATGCATCATACCGAGCACATCCTGCGCGAAATGGCGCGGGTCGCGCGCTTCGGCATTGTGTCGTTCCCCAATTTCGGCTATTGGCCGCATGGCTGGTCCATCCTGCGCGGACATATGCCGGTAACGGGCGAAATGCCCTACCAGTGGTACAACACCCCCAATATCCATTTGTGTACGCTGAAGGACTTCCAGGATCTCGCGGCTTCGCTGGACTTGCGCATTACGCATCTGGCAACCTTCAATGACGACCGCGAGGTCAAGTTCCTGCCGGGCTGGCGCAGTACGCTGGCGGTGTACCGGTTCGAATCTCCCAACTGGGTCGCGGGCAACAGGAGCTGATCATCGTTTCGCCGTCCAATGTCTATGCCAGTCCACGAGTCATCCCTTTATTGATCCTGGGTTTTGCCAGCGGCTTGCCGCTGGCGCTCACCAGCGGAACCTTGCAGGCCTGGGCCACGGTGTCCAATGTCTCCCTGCAAAACATCGGCTTTCTTACCCTGGTGGGCACTGCTTATACGCTCAAGTTCCTGTGGGCGCCGTTGGTCGACCGGTATGCGCCGCCCATTCTTGGGCGGCGGCGCGGCTGGATTCTCGTTTGCCAGGTGCTGCTGGCTCTCGTGATTGCCGCGATGGGATTTTTCTCGCCCTCGACCGAGCTGGCCTGGCTGGCCGTGCTGGCGGTGGTGGTGGCGTTCTTGTCCGCCACGCAGGACATCGCCTTCGATGCCTACAGCACGGACGTTCTGCATGACAGCGAGCGCGCGGCGGGGGCGGCGGTCAAGGTCATGGGCTACCGGATCGCCATGATCGTGTCGGGCGGGCTGGCGCTGGTGCTGGCCGGAACCTGGCTCGGCTGGCGCTACACCTATGTGCTCATGGGCGTCTTCATGCTGCTGTGTGCGCTGGCCACGCTGTTGGCGCCGGAGCCCGAAACGGTGGCCAAAGCGCCGCGCACGCTGGCCCTGGCCGTCGTGGAGCCGCTGTCGGAATTTTTCAGCCGGCGCGGCGCTGTGCTTATATTGCTGCTGATCGTGCTGTACAAGCTGGGTGACGCTTTTGCGGGAGCGCTGTCCACGACCTTCCTGATTCGCGGCGCTGGGTTCAGCCCTGAAGAGGTCGGCATGGTCAACAAGATCTTCGGGTTGATCGCCACCATCGCCGGCGCGCTGGCGGGCGGCTCCATCATGGCCCGCCTGGGCCTGTACCGGTCGCTGATGATATTCGGCATCTTGCAGGCGGTTTCCAACTTCGGATATTGGGTGCTGGCGGTGACGCCGCCCCATATCTATTCGATGGGGCTGGTCGTGGCCCTGGAAAACATATGCGGCGGCCTGGGCACGGCG
>JBEBXF010000074.1:0-10958 GCA_040391725.1 Eoetvoesiella caeni
AGACTCTTCGTCCATGAAGAGCTTTTGCCAGGGGGCTGCCATGCTGCAATCGGAAGTCAGCAGGAGTTCGTAATCGGGATCGAGCCCCATCAAGTCGAAATGCGCGCGTATTCGCTTATGAACCTTCTCGGGCTGCATTTCTTCGTCGGCATCCTGGTCATCCAGCAATTGGAAATCCAGGCGCCACATATCGAAAGGCGCCTGGTGCATCAATACCGCTTTGCCGGGCAGATAGGCGGGACTGAAGAAAAGGCGACGCCCCGAAGGAATGGGCAGTTTGCAGATGATATCGTTGATGACAAAGCGCTGCGTATAGGAGGTGCCCTCATAATCCATATCCAGATAGCGACGCGTTGTGCCGCGTGGCCCATCGGCGGCGACAAGATATTGCGCCTGCATTGCATAGTCGCCGGCGGCCGTCCTGACCTGAATATCGACCCCCTCCGCATCTTCCCGAATGCCCACCACCTCGTGCCCAAAACGCACACTGACCAATGAAGTCTTGGCGATTTCATCCAGCAGCAGTTTTTCCATCCAGCATTGCTGCAGATTGGTTTGCCCATGCTTCTCGTTTTGTGGCTTGGCAATATCCATGTAATGGACAAGCTCGGTGCCGTAATAGGTCCAACCCTCCGACCACTTGACACCCATGTCGAACACAGACTCACCGACACCAAGTTGATCGAGGATTTGCATGCTGCGGCGTGTCATGGCAAGAGCACGACTACCCGTCGAGATGGTCGTGCGCCGCTCCAGAACGATGCTGGCTACGTTCTGGCGAGCCAGTCCCAACGCCACAGCCAGACCGACAGGCCCGGCGCCGACAACGACCACAGGCGCCGAAGGATTGCCCGAGTGTTGCAATTGCTCGGGAGTCATCAAAGGAAACTCTTCCCAGGTAAAATACATTTTTGCTCCTAATTATTTTCGCTGGCTGGCAAAGTGGCAGCAGCTTCCGGCGGCAAGCCGCCTAGAAACGCCAACAATGCAGCATTGAATGCTTCGGGTTGCTCCAGATTGCCAAGATGCCCTGCATCGCGCAGACATACGGAATGGGCTCCGGGAATGCGTGCCCGCAACTGGCCGGTAACCGAAGCGGGATAAACCGGATCGTGATCGCTGGTGATGACCAATACGGGGCACGCAATGTTCTCGAGTTTGTCACCCCTGTCCTGAAGCGTCGATGCCTTGAGAACTTCCCGGTAGTTGCGTAGCCGCAGCCGTCCCATCGCCGTTGCCGCAATGCGTATGGCTTCAACTGATGCATTGGGGCCGACCATGGCGTTGGCCTGCTGCCGGCCGAAATCCGGAGGAAAAACGCCGGACGCCAATGTCTGGGTTCTGGCAGCAACGAAATCGTCCAGTTGCTCTGGCGTTAAATGGTCGAAGCCGGGACTGGTATTGGCGAGCGTGACGGAAGCCACCCGCTGCGGCACGCGCAAAGCAGCGGTGCGCGCAACCCGCCCGCCCATGGAAAGACCAACAAGATGAGCCTTGGACACGCCAAAGTAATCCATGACGGCAACCAGATCGTCCGTAAAATCCTGCTTGAAGTTCAGAGGTTCGAGCGGATCGCCGCTGTCGCCATAGCCGCGCAAGTCGACACTTACCGCGGTATAGGCATGCTGCAATGCGTCGATCTGTTTATGCCATGTACTACGGTCGCCCCCCATGCCGTGAATGAAGATGACCAGCGGTCCCGTTCCGGATACGGTAATGCCCAACCGGGGCGTGGACGGAACGATGCACGTCTGCATAATCATGCCCGTTCCGGCACAGCGTATGGCTTGGCGTCGATCAGCACGAACGCCACCAATGCGGGCTCATTGCTGCGATTGCTCCAGCCATGATTGGTTCCGCGTTGGATCAGTACGTCCCCGGCGCGAAGCAAGGTCTCTTCCTGATCCATCAAAGCCCATATTTCTCCGGACATGACAAGTGCGTAGTCGACGGAATGGGTTCGATGCATTCCCGCCTTGCCTCCATCGCCATGATCCAGCACCGAGGCGCTGCCCATGGCGGAAAAACTAGTGTAGGCATCCCAGGTATCGATGTAGCCCTTGTCCGGCGGGAACTGAACCATCCGCAATACGCTTCCGGCGGAAGGAGGGGTAAGCGTGATTTGCTTCGTGCAGGGCTCACCGCCACTATTGTCGGCGGGCGTGCCGAAGGTCTTCCATAGATCGGTGATCACCAGGCCCGGCACGTTGGGCATTGCCAAGGTGAACGGCGATGCCTGGTCTTCCTGAATGACGGACTGCCCCGTAACGTTGTGCCCGGTTACTACCCTGCGAATAGGGCGGCCATTTATATGTTCTGCCATGTGTGTTGTCTCCTTGAGTCCGCATTGTAGGTAAGGCCCAAGTTAAGCGATACATGAATAGTCGTTGATCGGTTAAACGTAAATCGTTAAACTGAAATCCAAACGTACTGGGGTGAGCCATGGATCTTCATCTGGTCAATTGCTTTTTACGCGTTGCCGAGTTCGGCAGCATCAACCGGGCGGCGGCCGACCTTGACATGACCCAGCCAGCGCTGTCGCGGCGTCTTGCCGCCCTGGAACACGACCTGCAAGTACAACTGCTGGTACGAGACGCCCGGGGTGTAAAACTGACCGAGGCCGGCGTTACGCTGGCCAACGGCGTGCGCCCCATCCTTCGTCAGGCCGAATTGCTGCGCGACGAAATCGGGCGGCAGGTCAAAACACAAGTCGCCATTGGCTTGCCGTTTTCCATGAACCGCCTGATCACAGCACCCTTTGCCGCCCACGAAATCAAAACGCAATCGTCCATTTCGCTGCGGGTCTACGAGGCATTCCTGCATCACTTGCGAGACAGGATGCACGATGGCCTGATCGATGTGGCCATCATGGATTTTCGTGAAGGCGGATCCGGTCAGTTCGAGCAGACTCCCTTGATCCGCGAACAACTGCTATTGGTCGGATCGGCCGATTCCGGCCTGGACATAAAACATCCCGTTGATGCACAGCAATTGGGCGCCTGCCGCCTGATCCTGCCGGGTAGGCCCAACCTGATACGTCTTAGCGTCGATACCCATTTGAAACATCATGGCCAGAAGCTGAGGCGCGCCGCGGACGCGGAAACCTTGCCTTTATGCTTGTCTCTGGTAAAGGACGGCCTTGGCTACACGGTCATGCCGTATTGCGCCCTGCATGAATACCCACAAATGGATGCCTTGCGTATGGCGCCTATCGAGGGGCTCTTCATGACTTGGTCCATGTATGTCAGCAATGCGCGGCGCCATACGGCGGGCGTACGCCACACGGCAACCAGCCTGCAGCGCAAAATGATAGGCCTGGTACGCGATGGGCATTGGCCTTTGGCGGAAGTGCTGTCCACCGACGAGGCCCATTGATCGGCCAAAATGCTTGTCTTTGCCGCTTTCCACCTTATTGGCATTGCTTGCCGCGGACGCTCGAAGCCCACCTGCCGATCCAGCATCAACCGCCTTTGTTCAGCAGCGCCTTCAACATGCCCAGCCTTTGCTTGGGGCTAAGCGCCTGCAGCTCCGGATCTTCCTGCATCTTGACTGACGACAGGCCCATCTCGTCGATGAAGCGCGACGGTTCGCGCACGACGTCCTCGCGCGCCCGGCGCCGCTTCTTGCACCAGGTAAGATGCAGGCTGCGCTGCGCGCGCGTGATGCCGACATACATCAGCCGGCGCTCTTCCTGAATCCGCGACGCCAGGGATTCGGCCGCCTTGGCCGGATCGCCGTCTTCCTCGTCGCGGCCCATGTGCGGCAGCAAGCCCTCCTCGACCCCGATCAGAAACACATGCGGGTACTCCAGGCCCTTGGAGGCATGCAGCGTGGACAGCTTGACGGCATCGGGCTCTTCGTCCTCACCGCGCTCCAGCATGGTGACCAGCGCCACATGCTGCACCAATTCGAACAGGTTCAGTTCGTCTTCCTCGGCCTTGCGCTTTAGCCAGCCCAGCAGCTCCAGCACATTCTGCCAGCGGCTTTGCGCCGGGCGCTCTTCCAGCGTGTCGTACAGATAGCGCTCGTACTGGATGGCGCCCACCAGGTCGTCGAGGATGATGCCGGCCGGATCGGCGGACGCCTTGACCTCGTCGGAGTAGCGCCGCCCGGCCCGCTGCTGGATGCGCTGAATGAATTCGCCGAACACCCGCAAGGGTTCCAGCTGCTTGGCCGCCAGTCTTTCCGTTTGTCCGATTTCGAACGAGGCGGCAAACAAGGACATCTGCCGTTCCGCCGCGAACTGGCCCAAGGTTTGCAAAGTGGCTTGGCCTATTCCCCGGCGCGGCGTCGTGACGGCGCGGATGAAGGCCGGGTCATCGTCGTCGTTGGCGATCAGCCGCAAATACGCCAGGATGTCGCGGATCTCGGCTTTGTCGAAAAAGCTTTGCCCGCCTGAAATCGTATAGGGGATGCGCAAATTGCGCAGCGCCTGCTCCATGATGCGCGCCTGCTGGTTGCTGCGGTACAGCACCGCAAAGTCCTTCCATTGCGCGCGGCGCTCGAAGCGTTCGGCGGAAATACGCACCGCCGTGGACTCGGCTTCGACTTCGTCGGTATCCATGGCGCTGACCTGTATGGGCTCGCCCACGCCCAGGTCGGACCACAGTTTCTTGCCGAACAGGTTGGGGTTCTTGCTGATGACTTCGTTGGCCGCGGCAAGAATGCGCTGCACCGAGCGGTAGTTCTGCTCAAGCTTGATGATCTTGAGGTTTTCGTAATCGGTGGTGAGCTTGGCCAGGTTTTCCACCGTGGCCCCGCGCCAGGCGTAGATGGCCTGGTCATCGTCGCCCACGGCGGTGAACATGGCCCGCCGGCCCGTCAGCATCTGCACCAGGCGGTACTGGCATTCGTTGGTGTCCTGGTATTCGTCCACCAGCAAATATTGCACCCTGGCCTGCCAGCGCTCGCGCACGGCCTGGTTGTTTTGCAGCAGCAGGGCCGGCAGCCGGATCAGGTCGTCGAAATCCACCGACTGATAGGCCTCGAGCGTGGCGTTGTAATTGCGATAGATCTTGGCCGCTTCGGCTTCGCTGGGCGTGGCCGCCGCGCGGTCGGCCGCGTCGGGGTCCATCAGTGCATTTTTCCACAACGAAATGGTTTGCTGCACGGCGCGCAAGCGCGCCTTGTCGGTGGTCGCCAGCATTTCCTGGATGATGCCCAGGGCATCGGTGGAATCCAGAATGGAGAATTGCGGCTTGAGCCCCACATGCGCCGCTTCCTCGCGCAAAAAGCGCACCCCCAGCGAATGAAAGGTGCTGATGGTCAGCCCTTTGGCCAGCTTGGAATCGACCAGGGTCTTGACCCGCTCGGCCATTTCGCGGGCCGCCTTGTTGGTGAAGGTAAGGGCCACCACCTGGCGTCCCATGTAGCCGCACTCGCGCAGCAGGTAGGCGATTTTTTGCGTGATGACGCGCGTCTTGCCGCTGCCCGCCCCGGCCAGCACCAGGCACGGCCCGTCCAGGTAAAGCACGGCTTCGCGCTGCCTGGCGTTCAGATCATGCGGCAGGGTGTATCCGGTTGGCGCGGCCGAAATGCTCATGTTCAGATTTCCAGGGGATCGACTTCCAGTTGCCAGCGCACGCGATGGCCGCCCGCCAATTCCGGCAGTGCAGCCGTCCACCGAGCAAGAAAAGCCTGCAGCGCAGGCCGGCCCGCGCTTTCCACCAGCAGTTGCGCGCGTTCGACATTGGCCACCCGCACCACGCGCAGCGGCACTGGGTCGTACAAGGTAATGGCCTGTGCGGTGGGATAGTCCGAAGGCGACTGCTCCGGCAACGCCCTGGCTTGCGCCAGGAACTCCAGCGCGATGGCCAGCTCGCGCGCTTCGGCCGTGAGCAGCGCCTGAAAAGCATACGGGGGCAGGCCCACGGCTTCGCGCTCGGCCAGGCCGTAGCGGGCGAACCCTACGAAATCGTGCCGGGTCAGGGCCTGGTACACCGGTTGCTCGGGGTAGTCGGTTTGAATGATGACCTCGCCGCCCTGCACATGGCGGCCGGCCCGGCCGGCCACCTGCATGAGCTGGGCGAACAACCGCTCGGGTGCGCGAAAATCCTGGGCGAACAGCATGGCGTCGGCATTGAGCACGCCCACCAGGCCAAGATTGGCGAAGTCGTGTCCCTTGGCGACCATCTGCGTGCCCACCAGGATATCGACCTCGCCGGCATGCACCTTGGCGAACAGGGCCTCGGCGCTGCCTTTCAGGCGCGTGCTGTCGGCGTCGATGCGGGCAATGCGCGCCTCGGGAAACAATTCGGCCAGATACTCTTCCACCCGCTGGGTTCCGCGCCCCATGGGGTGCAGATCCTGATCGCCGCAATCGGGGCATGACACTGGCACGCGGGCCTGGAAACCGCAGTGATGGCATTGCAGGTAGTTGCGCCGCGCGCCGGCCCGGTGCAGCACGGTATAGGCCGTGCATCGCGGACACTGGCTGACCCAGCCGCAGGAGCCGCAATTGAGCACGGGCGCGTAGCCGCGCCGGTTCAGGAACACCAGCGATTGCTCACCCCGCTCCAGGCGCTTCTGGATGGCTTCGACAAGCTGCGGGGAAAAGCCTTGCTGCATGGCCAGGCGCCGCGTATCCACCAGCCGCACGGAAGGCAGTTCGACCCGGCGGGCGCGGTGCTCCAGGGAAAGCTTCAGGTAGTTGCCGCGTTCGGCATGCGCCCATGACTCCAGCGACGGCGTGGCCGAACCCAGCACCACGGGAATGCCCCGGTCGTGAGCCCGCCATACCGCCAGGTCGCGGGCTGAATACCGCAAGCCCTCTTGCTGCTTGTACGAGGTGTCGTGCTCTTCATCGACGATGATAAGCCCCAGCTCGGGCATGGGCGTGAATATGGACAGCCGCGTGCCCAACAGGACGCGGGCCTGGCCGCGCTGCACCCCCAGCCAGGCGCGCAGGCGCTCGCCGTCGGCCAGCCCGCTATGCAGCACGGCCAGGCCGCCGTCGCCCACCATGGCCGCCAGGCGCGCGCGCAGCGACTGCTCGAGCTGGGGAGTAAGGTTGATTTCGGGCACCATGAAAAGCACTTGCCTGCCCTTGGCGAGCACCGACTGGGCGGCCCGCAAATACACCTCTGTTTTGCCGCTGCCCGTTACGCCATGCAGCAAAACCGCCTGGTATCCCTGAATGGCTTCAATGGCCTGGACAGCGGCAAGCTGTTCGGCATTGAGCGAGGGAGCATCGCTTGCCTGGACGGGCCTGGAACGCTTTGGCGCGCGCTTGTCCAGCCTTTGCACCGGGCCGCCCGCCGAGCGCGCGCCTTGATACGCGGTCACCTTGCGCAGCCCGGCGGGCAGGGTGGGCAGCATGACCTCGCCCAAAGGGCGTTGGTAGTATTGCGCGGCAAACGCCGCCATGCGCAGCCAGTCGGCGGGCAGTGGCGGCAAATCGTCCAGAATCTGGTCGATATCGCGAATCTGGCCCGGGTCGAACACCGGCGTATCGGGGGTTTCGACCACGACCCCCACCAGCTTGCGCCTTCCGAAAGGCACGATGACCCGGATCCCCGGACTGACTGCCTGGGACGAACGGTAGTCGAACAGCCCCGGCAATGGCAGGTCGAGTGCAACCCTCAACCAAAAACAGCCCTCGGGCGATGCATTCGGCATGCTCGTCGACGGGTCTGGATTTGGAAGAACAGTCATTAAAACCTAAAGTAATTTCTTGATTATGCAGTTAAATGGCAAGCAGGATATGGGGACTGCCCAACAGCCCGCCGGCCTGTGGATAACTTTGGGGAAAATCAAATTAACAACTTAGCGAATGTCAATTCCCATAACTACTGAATTTTTCTCCGGCAACACCATAACCAGCATTTATTTTTTAAAAATCAATAAACTACAAATGAAAAAGAGAGTGTATCTTAGGTGAAGAGATGAATTGTGCATAGCGATATAACTTGTGTACAACTTAGGCCTTCACCCTATAAGAAACAGGCGCTTAGTGCATTTGCAGATGCAATATTCAGTACTTTTGCCGACTGTACTGATGGACTTCGTCGACCAGCACTTCGACCGCTTCGGGAGGGGTATGGCGCGAAATGCCGTGACCAAGATTGAACACATGCCCGCCCTTGCCTACCATGCCGAAATCGTCGATGACGCGGCGCGTTTGTTCACGGATGGCCTTTTCGCCCCCGAACAGCGCCATGGGATCGAGATTGCCCTGCAGGGCCACCGCATCGCCGACACGCTGGCGCGCCTTGGCCAGATTGACGGTCCAATCCACTCCCACCGCGTTACAGCCCGACCCGGCGATATCTTCCAGCCACATGCCGCCGCCCTTGGTGAACACGATGACCGGTACGTCGCGGCCTTCGTTTTGGCGGGTAAGGGCCTGCACCACCTTGCGGATATAGGCCAGGGAAAACTCCTGGAACAAGCCGTCGCCCAGCACGCCGCCCCAGCTGTCGAAGATCATGACGGCCTGGGCGCCCGCCTGGATTTGCGCATTCAGGTACTGGCCGGTGGCCTGCGCGTTGATTTCCAGTATGCGGTGCAACAAATCGGGACGCTGGTACAACATGGTTTTGATGAGGCGGTATTCGTCCGTGCCCTGCCCTTCGACCATATAACAGCCGACCGTCCAGGGGCTGCCGGCAAAACCGATGAGCGGCACCTTGCCCTGCAGTTCTTTGCGCACCAGGGACATGGCATCGAACACGTATTGCAAGGCCGACATATCGGGAACGGCCAATTTGGCCACATCGTCTTCGGTGCGCACGGGGCGGCTGAACCTGGGGCCTTCGCCCGCCTGGAAGTCCAGCCCCAGCCCCATGGCGTGGGGAATGGTAAGGATGTCGGAAAACAGGATGGCCGCGTCAAGGTCGAAACGCCGCAAGGGTTGAAGCGTGACTTCGCATGCGTATTCGGGGTTCTGCGCCAGCCCCAGGAAGGAACCGGCCTTTGCCCGGGTTGCGTTGTATTCGGGAAGGTAGCGCCCCGCCTGGCGCATGAGCCAAAGCGGGGTATAGGGAACCGGTTCACGCATCAGCGCGCGCAGAAACACATCGTTTTGCAAAGTTGGAAATGACACGACAATCCTTATAGATAGACTGGGGGCATTTTACCCGCCTGGTAATACTTTTGAGGGCTCTTCGGAGCGATAGGGCGCGGCATCGATCTGATATTTGCGCATCAGCGCCCAGAAGGCTCGGCGGTGCTTTTGCGCGGCGCGGGCTGCCATGGCGATGTTGCCTGAATGCCGCCCCAGGGCCGCGTTGATATAAGCACGCTCGAAGCGTTCGATGACCTTGCTTTTTGCCGCGCGAAATGACTCGCGGGAAGTGGCGCTGCGAGAAGCCGACGCAATGGCAAAGGCATCGAGCTCGAGGCCAGTGCGCTCTAGTATAGTCGAACACAGCTCGTCCTCTGTGCGGGGCGGCGGCTTCGCCGGGACGTTCGAGCATGAAGGACGTTTTTCACGCAGTCGCTGCGGGCAGGATGCCGCGGCGGCGGAGTCAGGCGCAAAATACCGCCGGGCGGCCAGCAAGCGCTCGACCCGCACGCGCAGTTCTTCGGTGCAAAGGGGGTCGCGCACGAAATCGGCCAGCCCGAGGTTGTAAAGGTCGTCCAGCGCCGCGGCCTTGAGGCCACGCACCAGCGCAAAGACCGGCGTTTGCAGCTCGGCTTGCGCAGCCTGCAAGCTGGTGCGCAGCCAGGCCAGGTTCTGCTCGGAAACAGGAATGAGGCAGGCGTCGAAGCGCCGCAGCATGAGCCCCGATTCGGCCAGCAGGGCCGCGGACTCCGGCCTTTGCGTATCGATGCCGCTGGCCGCCGCCCTGATATGCAAGCGCCCGCCCGCATGAACCCCGACCCAGCCCTGCGCCCAATTTTCATTGCATGCCGTGCTGAACATGGCGCAATCCAAACGTTCCCTCATGAAGTCCCCCGATTATTATTGATTCACTCCAGTTTGCGGTTTGGCTGGCCTGTGCCATACACGAGCTGGCCGAGCGACCAACCGGCCGAGAAGCCGAGCCCATACGCTGTGATGGGCCGGCAGGGACAAGAATAGACAGGGGCGCCATACGCGGCAATACGGAAAACTCTTAAATCGGAAACTACGTAAGCGGAAGGTCAGGGGCAAAAAAAAACGGCCCGAAGGCCGTTTTCTGCGTGCACAACACAACGCCTTCAGTGACGACGCATCTGGCTGTGCCGGCGCGCGGCGGCGGCTTGCGCGGCCAGCATGGCCAGCTCGGCTTCCACCACGGCGATATCTTCTTTGTCCTTGGCGTTGCTGAGGGCCTCTTCGGCACGTTTGCGCGCCTCGACGGCCTTGGCTTCGTCGAGGTCGGCCGCGCGAATGGCGGTATCGGACAGTACCGTTACACCGCCGGGCTGAACCTCGAGGATGCCGCCGGCGACGAAAATGCTTTCTTCGCCGCTGCCATCCGCCATAACGATTTTGACGACGCCGGGACGGATACGCGAGATGAGAGGCGTATGGCCGGGCAGAATGCCCAGCTCACCCGACTCGCCAGGCAGCACCACGAATTTCGCCTCGCCGGAGAAAATCGATTCTTCTGCGCTGACTACGTCTATATGCAAGTTGGCCATGTGTAACCCTTTAAATTACAGCGACTTGGCTTTCTCGAAAGCTTCGTCGATGGAGCCGACCATGTAGAACGCCTGTTCGGGCAGCGCATCGCACTCGCCGTCGACGATCATCTTGAAGCCGCGCAGGGTTTCCGCCAAAGGAACGTATTTGCCGGGCGAACCGGTAAACACTTCGGCGACGTGGAAAGGCTGCGACAGGAAGCGCTGGATTTTACGAGCGCGCGCAACGGCCTGCTTGTCTTCCGGCGACAGTTCGTCCATACCCAGAATGGCGATGATGTCGCGCAATTCCTTGTAGCGTTGGAGCGTTTGCTGAACGCCACGGGCCACGCCATAGTGCTCTTCGCCCACGACTTGCGGGTCGAGCTGGCGGCTGGTGGAGTCGAGCG
>JBEBXF010000075.1:0-10904 GCA_040391725.1 Eoetvoesiella caeni
GTCGAAGCCTTCTATCAAACCTGCGACGCCATGCTGGTGGTCGGTTCGCGCCTGCGCGGCAACGAAACGCTCAAGTACCAGCTCAAGCTGCCTCGTCCGCTGTACCGCGTCGATGTCGATCCCGGCAACGAAGGGCGCTGCTACGAAACGCAAAGCTTCATTCAGGGCGACTCGCGCCTGGTGCTGGAAGGCCTGGCCGACCGGCTGGAAGGCAAGATGTCGGTGGATGGCAAGTTCCTGGGCGATCTGCAGGCGGCGCGCAAGGCGGCCGTGGACAGCCTGGTCGACGGCCTGGGCCCATACTCGGCTCTGGTCAGCGCGTTGCAGGCCGCGGTGGGCGAGAATTTCAACTGGGTGCGCGACGTGACCGTCTCCAACAGCACCTGGGGCAACCGCTACCTGTATTTGTCCCAGCCCCTTTCGGGCGTGCATGCCCTGGGCGGCGGCATCGGCCAGGGCCTGGCCATGGGCATCGGCGCGGCCGTGGGCGCGGCCCAGAACTCGCCCGGCAAGAAAACATTCTGCCTGGCCGGCGACGGCGGCTTTATCCTGAACCTGGGTGAAATGGCCACGGCAGTCCAGGAAGAGGCCGACATGGTCATTGTGCTGATGAACGACAAAGGCTACGGCGTCATCAAGAACATCCAGGACGCCCAATATGGCGGGCGCCGCCACTACGTCGAACTGCATACGCCCGACTACGCGCAGTTGTGCCAGTCGCTGGGCATGCGCCACACCCGGGTATCCAGTCTCGATGAGATCGAAGGCGCCCTGCAGCAGGCTCTGGCGCAAAAGGGGCCGTTCATGCTCGAGGTCGACATGCTGTCCATCGGCAAGTTCAAGACAGCCTTCGCCGGGCCTCCGGTCAACAAGCCCGAGCCTGCAACGCTTGAATCGTCATAAGGGGCCGCACTCATGCTGCAACAACGTATCGCTCTGGTCGGCTTCGGTGCAATAGGGCACGCCATCTTCGACATGCTCAAGCACGAGCCGCGGCTGAGCATCGGGCAAATCATCGTTTCCGAGGAAGGCCGCGGCGCGGTGCAGGCCGAGCTTGACGGCCTGGCCGCCGGAGCGCCGGTGGCGGCGCTGTCGGCCGTTCCCATCGACGGCGGCGACAGGCCGGACCTGCTCGTCGAGTGCGCGGGACACAGCGCCATCCAGGAACACGTGTTGCCGGCCCTGGCCGCCGGCATTCCCTGCCTGGTCGTGTCGATAGGCGCGCTATCGGCGCCGGGCCTGGCCGAGCAGCTCGAAGCTGCCGCCGACAAGGGGCGCACGCAGGTGCATCTGCTTTCGGGCGCCATAGGCGGCATCGACGCGCTGGCCGCCGCCAAGGTGGCGGGGCTGTCGTCGGTGGTCTACACGGGCCGCAAGCCGCCGCTGGGATGGCTGGGCACGCCCGCCGAAGAAACCCTGGACTTGAAAAACCTCAAGGAAAGCACCATGTTCTTCTCGGGCTCGGCCCGCGAGGCGGCGCGGCTGTTTCCCAAGAACGCCAATGTGGCGGCCACGCTGTCGCTGGCCGGCATCGGCCTGGACAACACCCGGGTCGAACTGTATGCGGACCCGGGCGTTACCGAAAACATCCACTATTACGAAGCGCGGGGCGCTTTCGGCTTCATGGCGGTCACCGTCAAGAACCAGCCCTTGCCCAGCAACCCCAAGACGTCGGCACTGACGGTATACAGCGTGGTACGCGCGCTGCAGAACCGTGTTCTGCCAGTCGCCATCTAAGGCGTAAAGGACACACCATGAACACCACTCAACCTTGGCCGATTTGCATTGCGGGCGACTGGCGCCTGGGCGGCGGCGCGCCATACACCACCTGCTATCCCGCCACCGGCGAGGTCGTGGGCACGCTCAACGCCGCCAGCGCCGACGATGTCGAAGAAGCCATCCAGGGCGCGCACAAGGCGTTCCTGGAAAGCGGCTGGGCGCAGCGCAAGCCGCAGGATCGCGCCTCGGTGCTGTACCGCATCGCCCACCTCATTCGCGAACAGGCCGAAGAGCTCGCCCAACTGCAGCGCCGCGACAATGGCAAGCCCATTTCCGAAACGCGGGCGCTGGTCGCCAGCGCCGCCGGCACGTTCCAGTTCTTCGCCTCGGCCTGCGAAACCCTGGAAGAAACCATTACGCCGCCGCGCGGCGACTACATGTCCATGAGCGTCTACGAGGCCATGGGCGTGGTGGCCGCCATCACACCCTGGAATTCTCCCATTGCCAGCGAGGCGCAAAAAATCGCGCCGGCACTGGCCGGAGGCAATGCCGTGGTGGTCAAGCCGGCCGAGATCACGCCTTTGCTGGCCCTGGAACTGGCCCGCATTTGCGAGGCAGCCGGCCTGCCCAAGGGCCTGATCAGCGTGCTGCCTGGCAAGGGCTCGGTCATCGGCGACCTCATCACCCGCCATCCTCTGGTGCGGCGCGTGTCGTTCACCGGCGGCACGTCGGTGGGCAAGCACATCGCCCAGATCGCGGCCGACAAGCTCATGCCGGTATCGCTGGAGCTGGGCGGCAAGTCGCCCACCATCGTGCTGGAAGACGCCGACCTGGATCATGCCGTGGCCGGCGTGCTGTACGGCATATTCAGCTCTTCGGGCGAGTCGTGCATCGCGGGTTCGCGCCTGTTCGTGGCGCGCCCGTTGTACGAAGAGTTCATGGATCGCCTGGCCAAGGGCGCCGAGAAGCTGCGGGTGGGCGATCCCTCCGACCCGGCCACGCAAATGGGCCCGCTCATCAGTGAAGGCCATCGCGCCTCGGTCGAGCGCTACGTTAAAATAGGTCTGGACGAAGGTGGCGTGCTGCGCACTGGCGGTGTCCGTCCCACTGGGCCGCTCTACGACAAGGGCAGCTATTTTCTGCCCACCATCATCGAAGGCCTCAAGAATACCGACACCATCTGCCAGGAAGAAATTTTCGGGCCGGTGCTGGTGGCCATGCCTTTCGACGATCTCGACGACCTCATCGCCCAGGCCAACGACAGTGTGTACGCATTGGCCGCCGGCATCTGGACGCGCGATTACAAAAAGGCCTGGCATCTGGCCAAAGTGCTCAAGGCCGGCAATGTATGGATAAACACCTATAAACAGTTTTCCATTTCCACGCCTTTCGGCGGCTGGCGCGACAGCGGGCTGGGCCGCGAGAAAGGCCGGCAGGGCATCCTGCAGTACATGGAACAGAAGGCGGTTTACTGGGGCATGAACGAAGCGCCTCTGCCTTGGGCGTCATAAACGGCTTTGCAACGAACTCCCCCGCAACGGCCATGCCGTTGCGATTTTCTTTCAATTTTACATTTCAATCATGACAAATCGAAATCGCTGGCTTGGCGTTTATTCGCTGCTGATCCTCCTCGTCATCGCCTACGTGGATCGGGTGAACATGGCAGTGCTGATCGTCGACCACGACTTTCTCGCCGCGTTCGGCCTGGTGGGCGACCGCGCCGGGCAGGGCTCGCTGATGAGCATCTTCCTGCTTGGCTATGGCGCCGCCGCCATCTTGCTGACGCCGCTGTACGAAACCTATCTGGGTTATCGGCGCGGCTTGTTCGTCAGCATGGTGGTCTGGGCGATATTGACGGCGGTGTCGCCTATTTCGGGCTCCCTGTTCGCGCTGCTGGTGGTGCGCGCCTTTCTGGGCGCCAGCGAAGGCCCGCTGTTCTCGCTCAAGACCATGTATGTGGGCGATCATTTCGCGGGGCCCGAGCGGGGCAAGCCCAACGCGGTCAGCTCCATGGGGGTGTCGGTCGGCCTGGCGGTCGGCTTTCCCCTCATCAGCGTGCTGATGCACAACTTTGGCTGGCACGCATCGTTCCATATCCTGGCCCTGATCAATCTGGTCGTCGGGCTGCCGCTGGTCCATCTGTTCATCAAGAAGCCGGCGGCGCAATCGCCGGCGCAAGAGTCCAGATCCAGCAAGCCTTCGTTGGCAGCCGTGTTCCGCGGCGCACTGGCCACGCCGCATCTGGGCTATGTCCTGCTGATCGAGATATTCACGCTGGCCTACCTGTGGGGCAGCAGCTCCTGGCTGCCGGCCTACCTGGTTTCCGATAAAGGCTTCTCGATCCGGGAAATGGGCTGGATTTCCTCGCTGCCCTTCATCGTGGCGATCGCCGCGAACTTTTTGGGCGGCGTGCTGATCGATATATTCAGCGCCAAGCGCACCGCGCTGATCTTCACGGTCGGCGGCCTGGCGACCGCGGCTAGCGTGCTGGCCCTCATAGACAGCACGGGCACCATGTCCACCTTGACCTTCCTGATGCTGGCCAGCATTTTCTGGGGCATCCAGGGCGCGGCGATTCCAACCCTGATCCAGCGTTTTTCGCCGGCTCAAAGCGTCGGCAGCGCCTATGGCATCATCAACGGCGTCGGCAACATGGTGGCGGCCTTCATGCCCATGGCCATGGGCAGCCTGATGAAAATCCATGTTTCATCCGGTTTCTACCTGCTGATCATCTCTCAGGTTTGCGTGGCTGTTTGCGGTATCGTGCTGACCGCAAGACTTTCCTCGCGGCGAGAGCAATTATTGCGTCCGCAGCCATCCGCTGCGGCATCTGAACTTCAAAATACGGCTACAAGGGGAACACAATGAGCGTATTGGGTATCGACGAAATCACATACGGCGCCGACGACTTCGAGCAATGCAAAAAGTTTTTCCTGGATTGGGGCCTGGAACTTCGTTCCGAGAGCGAGGGCAAGCAGGTTTATGCAACGCTTAACGGCTGTCTGGTCAACCTGGTCAAGCAGGATGCGCCCGGCCTGCCGGCTCCCATCGAGCAAGGCCCCACGTTGCGCGAAGTGGTGTGGGGCGTTGACAGCCAGCAGGCGCTGGATGCGCTGGCTCAAGGCGCGCAAGCCTTGCCTGGCTACCGTTATGCCGACGGGCGGCTTTATTGCGTGGATCCCATCGGGCTTTCCGTGGTCTTCCAGGTTACGCGCAAAAAGCCGCTGGATCTGGAATGCGGCCAAATGAACACCTGGGCCGAAAAGCCGCGCGTCAACGCGCGCAGCCCCATTTACGAACGCGCCCAGCCCATCGAGGTGGGCCATGTGGTGTTCTTCGTGAAGGACGTCAAGGCCGCCGAGGCGTTCTACGTGGAAAACTTCGGCTTCGTGCCCTCCGACCGCTATCCGGGCCGGGGCGTGTTCCTGCGCTGCGACGCCGACGGCGGCCACCACGACTTGTTCCTGCTGCAAACGCCCGATGCCAAGCTCGGCCTGAACCATGTGGCGTTTGCCGTGCGCGATATCCACGAGGTGTTTGGCGGCGGCCTGCACATCGACCGTTGCGGCTGGAAAACCCAGCTCGGCCCCGGCCGCCATCCGATTTCCTCCGCGTATTTCTGGTACTTCCAGAATCCCGCCGGCGGCCTCATCGAATACTACGCCGACGAAGACCAGCTCAACGAGGACTGGGAGGCCCGCGAGTTCGAGCCCGCTCCTACGCGCTTTGCGGAATGGGCGGTGGACGGCGGCCTGGACGGCAATACCCGCCGCCAGAAGAACGCCAAGGCCCCCGAAGGCAAGTTCCTGACCGACCGCAAATAAGCTGTTCCGGTAAATAACGTCATTCGACGCTGTTTCAGTACGAAAAAGCCGCACTTTATTAGTTAAAGTGCGGCTTTTTCGCATGGCTGTTCGAGTTCGTCGGCTCGTCCCCATTTGAATTTATTTCCGGGGCCGGAAATAAAAAAATCGGGTTAGGCATTTAGGCCAACCCGATAAACTCAAATCTACGGAAAAGAACGAATACTACGGTACTGCCTGCCTTTACCCGGGGGGAGCCATGTTTGTGGCATGACTCCCGGTCCGGTTTAGGGCATTTCTAAGTTAGCTTAGAAGTTGTGACGCAGGCCAACCATGGCGGCGGTTTGATTGCCACCAGCGGTTGTCAGAGGAACAGTGGTGCCGCCAGCGGCCGAGATGGCGCTGTTGCCCTTGTTCTTGATGTAGCCGGCCGAAGCGTAGACCGAAGTGCGCTTGGACAGGTTGTAGCGAACGCGAGCAACGTAGTACCAGGCGTTGGAGCTTTGGCTGGCGTTGTTGAACTTGAGGTAGTTCACGCTGCCGTCCAGAGTCACAGCCGGGGTGATGTTGTAGGCGCCGTTCAAGGACCACAGATCGCTACGATCGCCAAGGTTCGCGCCGCTCATGAAGAGGCCCTTGGAGGAGTCGGTCTTGCGGTTCATGTAGATCAAGCTGACCTTCAGGTCGTTGAACTTGACCCAGCCGTTCAGCATCCAGCGACGGTCTTTTTGACCATCGGCCAGGCCTTGGTAGTTGACAACGGTACCGTTGACATCGTTACCAGTGATGACGTCATAGGCACCGGCAACGCCCCAGTTGGCGGCGTCGTAGCCCAGCATGGCGGAATAGGCCGAGCAAGCGGTTTGATCGGTGTAGTCCACGCCGCAGTTGCCGGCAGCGGGGCCGCCGCTGGTCACGGTGTCGCGGCCGCGAGCGTAGGCCAAGCCAATCTTGAAGCCCGAGAAGTCGCCCATGTACGTAATGGCGTTGTCCATACGGGTGTTGGGGATGTAGCTATCGAGCGTGCCCAGACCATAGGCGTTGGGGCCCATGAAGTCGGCGCGCAACGAAGCGCGCATCAGCATATTGTATTGACGGCCGAAAGCCACTTGACCCCAGTCGCCGTTCAGGCCGACGAAGGCTTGACGACCGAACAGGCGGCCACCTTGGCCCGAAGTACCGGTACCCGGGTTGAAGCCGGATTCCAGAGTGAAGACAGCGCTGAGGTTGTCGCTGATTTTTTCGGTTCCACGCAGACCCCAGTAGGAAGGCCAGGAGGAAGTGAGGTTGGTGAAGTGCACGGAACTGTGCTTGCCGCCAGTGGCGTCAGGGATATTGTTGACGTATTCGATGGCGGTATCGACAACACCGTACAGGGTGACGCTGGTGTCGCTAGGAGCGGCGCTGGCCAGCAACGGGAAAGACATAGCTAGCCCGAGGGTTAGTGCTTTTAATTTCATTGGTTTCTTCTCCAACGTTGATGAAAAAAATCAGTTTTATATATTTACTTGCAACTTGGCAGCACCGTGATGCATGCGCTGCCATTATTACAAGGGCACTACAGAATGTATATATTTGAGATTATTTACAACAAAGCGGTTTGGCACCGATGTGCGCAATACC
The DNA here is from genome assembly GCA_040391725.1 of Eoetvoesiella caeni. Taxonomy (GTDB): domain Bacteria; phylum Pseudomonadota; class Gammaproteobacteria; order Burkholderiales; family Burkholderiaceae_B; genus Eoetvoesia; species Eoetvoesia caeni_A. Next base: position 7,146 of record JBEBXF010000075.1, read on the forward strand.
GAAACGTTGTTAGATGAATCCCCAACCAGTTACTTGTGACTGCCGTTAATTCTTTACGTAACTGCCCGTACTTAGTTAGAAATGAGTTTATAGACGGCGGTTATAGGGGACGATAAGGGTTATCCCGTTTTGGCAGGGTATGCGGCAAAAAAACAACAATACCTGTGTTTAAAAACAACATCTCAGGCAGCCAGAGATACAAATTTGCCGTAATTAGCGTCAGTTAGCTTTGCGTTTGCACTTGTTTTAAAGCTTGTGTCACATAAGCCCGGCTTCCCGGTGGCTTTGGCGAACTCGCAGGCCCGGCTGTTTTCTCGGCGCCATGCAACAGGCCGGCCCGGGGGCGGGCAACGCTGCTCATGGCCGGCCTTAGCGCCGTCTGGCCAGGGCGACCAGGCTCATGACGGTCAGCACCCCGAACAGCGCCAGGCTCCATATGGAATATTCCACGCCCAGCACATGCACCCGCGCATCCATGCAACTGGCGAAAATGCCGAACAGCCAGGGCAGGTGGGCGTCCAGCCCCGACTGGACCATGAAGCGGTCGGCGAAGGTCTGGTCGCAGGAGAACATTTTGGCCGCCACGCTGTATTGATACCAGGCGGCCAGCATGCCGCCCACGCCCAGGGCGGCGGCGGCCGCGCTGGCCAGCCGGCGCAGGGCGGAAATGCGCGCCAGCAGCACGCCCAGCCAGCACACGATGGCGATCGCCAGGTCGATCAGGCGCGGCAGCACGCACCAGGCGCAAGGCCGCAGGCCGAATACATGTTGCGAGGCGAGCGCCACGATGACGGCGGCCACGCAAAGCAGGGCGATGAGGTTAAGGGTGCGGGCGGAGGAAGAGAACATGGTATGGATAGGCTATGCAGGGATTTATAGGCTGGTTTCATCCAGTTTGGCCAGGACGGCGCGTTCGAACTGCAATTGGGTGCGGGGGTGTTCCAGCGCGTCGCCCTCCACAATGAAGACGTCCTCGACCCGGTCGCCCAGGGTCATGATCTTGGCCATTTTGAGGTTGATGGCGTGCTGTTCGAAAACCTGCGCCAGACTATACAGCAATCCCGGCCGATCGGAGGCGGCGATGGCTAGGCGCCACGAGCGGCCGTTTTCGTCCGGCTGCAGCTGGACGTTCGGCACGATGGGGAAAACGCGCGAACGGCGCGAAGCCTGGCTGCGCATAGTGGCATAGCGGGGGGCCGAGGTTTCGGGCGGAGCGGGCCGGGCCAGGTAAAGAGTCAGATCGTGCTCCAGCAGCGAGGCCTGTGTGCGGTAGTCCTTGTCGTGCGCGGGCAGCAGCACGATGAAGCTGTCCAGCGCCCAGCCGTGGCGGGTGGTGTGGATGCGAGCATCCTGGATGCTTAGCGAGCGCTGACCCAGATAACGGCAGATGGTCACGAACAGATCGTCGCGGTCGGGAATGTAGACCATGATCTGCAGGCCTTCGTTCTGGCCCAGGACGCGCGCCTTGACGACCGGCTCGGTGGCGTTGACCCGGTAGTACAGATGGCGGGTGTGCCAGGCGATTTCTGGAGCCTCGTGGCGCAGGAAGTAAGCCACGTCCAGTTGCGACCAGAATTCGTCCCGGCTTTCGTCGCGCAGGCCCAGGCGGCGTATTTCGGCGGCGGCCGCCGCCTTGCGCTGCGCCAGCACGGTGCCGGTGTCGGGCTGCGAGCCGCCCAGGGCGTCCAGGGCCAGGCGGTACAGGTCTTCCAGCAGCTTGCCTTTCCAGGAGTTCCACACCTTGGGGCTGGTGCCGCGAATATCGGCCACCGTCAGCAGGTATAGCGCGGTGAGCCTGCGCTCGCTTTGCACGATGTTGGCGAATTCGTGGATGACGGCGGGGTCGCTAAGATCGCGCTTCTGGGCATACTGCGACATGGTCAGGTGCTGGCGCACCAGAAACTCCACCAGGCTGGCGTCGGCGGGATCCAGGTTGTGGTTCTTGCAAAAGCGGCGGGCGTCGCGCGCGCCAAGCTCCGAGTGGTCGCCGCCGCGGCCTTTGGCGATGTCGTGGTAGAGCGCGGCGACATACAGCACCCAGTGCCGATCCAGGCCGGCGATGAGCTGGCTGGCCAGGGGGAATTCCTGGGCGTGCTCGGGCATGGTGAAGCGACGCAGATTGCGGATGACCCGCAGAATGTGCTGATCCACGGTGTAGGCATGGAACAGGTCGTGCTGCATCTGCCCCACGATTTTGCGGAACTCGGGCAGGTAGCGCGGCAGGATGTTCAGCATGGTCATGCGGCGCAGGGCATGGACGATGCCGCGCGGCTGCTGCAGGATCTGCATGAACAGATAGCGGTTGACCGGGTTGTGGCGGAACTGCGCGTCGATGAGCTTGCGGGCGTGCCACATGGCGCGCATGACGCGCGCCGACATGCCGGTAAGCGAAGGCCGTTCCTGCATCACCAGGAAGGCGCGCAGCAGCAGGGTGGGCTTGCGCTCGAAGGCGTCGTCGCGGGTGATGTCCAGGCGTTCATGCACGATGCAGAAATCGTCGTCGATATTTTCGACTTCGTCGTCGGGCCGCGGAAAAAGTTTTTCCTCGACCGCCTGCAGCAATATGGTATTTAGCTGGCTGACCACGCGGGCGGCCCAGTAATAGCGCTGCATCAGCAGTTCGCTGGGCCGGCGGGTTTTTGTGGCTTCGAAGCCGTATAGCGCGGCCAGCGCGGGCTGCAGGTCGAACAGCAGGCGGTCTTCGCGCCGCCCGGTAAGCAGGTGCAGCTCGATGCGCAGGCGCTTGAAGGCCAGCTCGGCGCGTCGCAGGGCGCGGTATTCGGCCGCTGTCAGCAGTTGCGTCTTGCCGATTTCGCGCCAGGTTCGGCCGATGCCGGCCGCCTGGCACACCCACAGCAGCACCATCAAGTCGCGCAGCCCGCCCGGAGACTCTTTGCAGTTGGGTTCCAGCGCGTAGGGGGTTTCGCCCTGGCGGGTGTGGCGCTGCTGCATTTCGGCCCGCTTGGCCTGGAAGAAGGTCTGGGCGTCCTGCTGGGCATGCATGATGTCCGTCAGCGCTTGCAATTGGGGTTTGTCTCCCGCCAGCCAGCGCATCTCCATCAGGGCGGTTTCCACCGTGATGTCGTTGGCGGCCTCGCGCCGGCAATCGGCGACGGTGCGCACGCTGTGCCCCAGATCCAGCCCCAGGTCCCATAGCGCGGCAATCAGGGCCTCCAGTTTTTCGGCGTCGGCGGGAGAGGGATCGCGCGGCAGCAGGATCAGGACGTCGATGTCCGAATAAGGGTAGAGTTCGCCCCGGCCGTAGCCGCCCACCGCCGCGAGCGTAGCGCCCTCGGGCAGGGGGTGGAGCCGGATGGCGTCGCGCAGGGCTTGGTCGGCGGCGCGCCGCAAGGCGGCAAGCAGGGCTTCGGGCCGCAGTTGCCGGCGATAGCTGTCTATGGCTTCCTGGCGCCGCTGCTGGAATCGGGCTTTGAGCTCGGTTGCGGCAAGAGGAACGTCCATAAAGGAAAGGCCCAAGCCCTAGGCCGCGGCCTGGATGAATCCCGGCGCGGCGGGCATGCCCGGGGAAATGGTAAGCACTTCGTAGCCGGTGTCGGTAACCAGAATGCTGTGTTCCCACTGCGCCGAGAGGCTATGGTCGCGGGTGACGATGGTCCAGCCGTCGGCCAGTTGGCGGATTTCCTTGCGGCCGGCGTTGAGCATGGGCTCGATGGTGAAGATCATGCCCGGCTGCAGCTTGACGCCGGTGCCGGGCTTGCCATAGTGCAGCACCTGGGGATCCTGGTGGAACTTGCGGCC
>JBEBXF010000076.1:0-10889 GCA_040391725.1 Eoetvoesiella caeni
GAGGCCGACCACATGCCGCGCGACGGCAGGTTCATGTGGGCGTAGATGGACAGCGTGTTCACCCAGGCCACGGCGTTGGCCGTGCCGTCCGCGCCGCGCCCGGCCATGGCCGGACCGAAGTGCTGGGCCAGGCGCATCAGGCCCAGGCAATTCACGTTGAACGCATCCTGCGCCTTGAGCAGGTCGCGATTGTGCAAAATGCCGCCTTCGCGCGCGTAGTCGGCGGTGTTGACCAGGATTTCCACTTTGCCGCCGATGGAACGCGAAAGGCGTTCGACCGAGTCGGTATCGGTAATGTCCAGGGCCTGCGGCAGCACGCGCGGGTCTTCGCACAAGGCATCGAAGGCGCGGTTTTTCTTCCAGGTGTGCGGGTCGCCCGCGAACACCGTGGTGGCGCCGGCATCGAGCAGGGCCTTGATGACGGCCAGCCCCACCGCCGACTTGCCGTCGGTGACGAGGGCGCGCCGGAATTTGGGATCGCACGAGGTTTCGCGCAGGACTTTGTCGTCTTCCATATTGGGAGTCGCCTTTTCGGGTAACGCAATCATGACGGCCTGGCCGCTGCGATCCAGTTTAAGGGCCAGCTTGACGGGCTTGCCGTCCTCGCAGTCGCCGTGGACGTGGGCGATGGCGCGCGGGCCCGATTCCAGTTGCACGGTGCCGATGCGCCAGGGCAGCCTTTCCCTGAAGAACAGGTCGTTGCTGTGACGCAGGGTGGTCGAGGCCAGCAGCGTGCCGCGTGGGGCGACGGGCTGCCAAAGCAACTGGTCGGAAAGGCAGCGGTGGCAGACTTCGCGCGGCGGGTATTGAACCGCCTGGCATTCCTGGCACACTTGCAGGTCGAACTTGCCCGCCGCGGCCGAGGCGGTAAGGCCCAGGGCGCGGCGGCTGCGCGAAGCCGGCGGCAGCGTGGGCTGGCGCGTGCGGGCGACGGGGTTCTTGCGGGGCGGTTTGGATAGAGGCTGGGTCATGCCGCACCTCGCGCCAGAAGCGCCGCGGCGGTGCATATGCCGCGGTCGTAGTTGATGAGGCCGAAGCCGCTGACCAGGCCGATGGCGGCATCCTTGACCTGGGTGCCGCCGGCTGTGCCGGTAAGCTGGCGCAAGGCCTCGACCATGCCCAGGTAGCCGCCGGCGGCGCCCGCCTGGCCGCCCGAGAGCTGGCCGCCATTGGTGTTGAAAGGCATCGTGCCGTCCACGGTGAATGTGTTGTCGCGCACGAACTGCGGCGCTCCGCCTTTTTCGCACAGGCCCAGGTCTTCCATTTGCAGGAAGTTGATGACGGGGTAGTCGTCGTAGGCCTGCATGAAGTCGATGTCGCTGGGGCCGATTCGGGCCTGTTCGTAGAGATCGTCTTTGTCCATGGACCAGCCGCCGCGGTACTGGATGGGGTCGTCGGCCCAGGCGTTGTGGCGTTCTATGGTCGACAGGATGCGCACGAAGGGCAGGCCGAGCTCCACGGCTTTTTCTTCGCGCATCACGAGAAAGGCGTCGGCGCCCGCGCAGGGCATGACGCAATCGAACAAGTGGATGGGGTCGGTGATGAGCTTGGCGTCCATGTACTGCTGCAGGGTCAGCGGCTTTTTCATCAAGGCATTGGGGTGGCGCAGGGCGTTGTCGCGCTGGGCCACGCACAATTTTCCGAAGTCTTCGCGCGTGGCGCCCGTCATGCGCATGTAGTTGTGTGTGAGCAAGGCGAAGCTGGCGTTGGGGCCGCCCGCGCCGTAGGGGTACACGGCGTCCTGCGCGAAGCGCGAAAACTGGCTGATGGTCTGGCGGAACGAGTCGACGTGATTGGTGTCGCCCGACAGGCAGGCCACGACGTCGGCGTCGCCGGCCTGCACGGCCCGGGTGGCCCGGCGCAGCGCCACGACGCCGCTGGCGCCGCCCATGGGAATATGGTCGAGCCAGCGCGGCGCCATGTCCAGGTGCTGGGTGAGCCCCACGGCGGTGTCAGGCACCAGCGTAAAGCTGGAAACGCACATGCCGTCGATGTCGTGCTTCTGCAGGCCGGATCCGTCGATCAGGGCGCGCAGCGCCTTGCCCAGCCACCAGTGCGCGCTGTGGATGGAGTAGCGCACGTAGGGAACGGTAACCGGCACGGTGGCCACGACGCCTTCATAGCTGGCCCGGCGCCGCGTCATGAGCCGACTTCCTGGCGGGTTTTCATGGCGCGGGTATCGATGCATTCGGGCGTGCCCACCAGGGTGGGCGCCTTGGCCTTGAGTTCGCCGCGCTGGATCTTGTTGGTGGCGGTAAGCGGCAGGGCGTCGACGAACGCCACGTAGCCGGGCGCCTTGTAGTACGACAGGCGCGACAGGCTCCATTTGACGATGTCCTGCGCCAGTCCGGGCATGCCGGCGGCATCGGGCGGCGTGGCGCAGACGATGCAGGCCAGGACTTCGTCGCCGCGTATGGCGTCCGGCACCGCGGCGACCGCCGCCGCCTTGACGGCGGGATGCTGCAGCAGCACGCTTTCGACTTCCACCGCGGCGATGTTTTCGCCGCTGCGGCGGATGACGTTCTTTTTACGGTCGACGAACTGCAAATAGCCCTGGTCGTTGCGCACGACGATGTCGCCGGTATGGAACCAGCCGCCCTCCCAGGCCTCTTGCGTGGCGGCCTCGTCCTTGAGATAGCCCGAGAAGAAGCCGAAACGCGGGTTCGCGCCGGCATGCTTGACCAGCAGTTCGCCCTGTTCACCGGCGGCCGCAACGGGCTCGCCGGCGTCGTCGACGAGCTTGACCAGCACGTCGTCCCGCTCTTTGCCGAAGCAGCTGGTGCCGATGAAGCGGGGTTCGTGATTGGCGATGACCACGGCGCCCGAGCCGGTTTCGGTCATGGCCCAGGCTTCGAGCAGGGGAAAGCCGAAACGTTCTTCGAACGGGGCGTGCAGGCTGCGGTCGATGCCGGCGCCGAAGCCAAAGCGCACGTCGTGGCTGGTGTCCTGCGCGCTGGGCTCGGCCTTCATGAGGATGGCCGGCATGACGCCCAGGTAATGCACGACGGTGGCGCGCGACTCGCGCACCGTGTCCCACCAGCTTCTGGGGTGGAAGCGGTCCAGCGGAATCAGGCAGCCGCCGGTCACGACCATGCCCATGGTGGAGCAGGCCATGGCGTTCATGTGCACCAGGGGCAGCGGCGTCAGCATGCGTTCGACGCCCGGCCGCAGCGTGGCCAGGCCGCCGATGCCGGCATACCAGTTGCCGGCGTGCAGGAAGTATTCGTTGGACAGAATGCAGCCCTTGGGGCGGCCTGTGGTGCCCGAGGTGTACAGCAGCGCGCATTCGGTGGCGCTGTCGATGGGCTTGCCCGCCAGCGGCGCGGGGGTCGCCGCGGCAGCCGGCGCGTCGTCGGGGCCGATGACGGCCAGGCGGCTGCCGACGGCATCGGCCGCCGCGCGCAGCACCGCGTGATGGCTGGGCAGGGCGATGGCGATGCTGATTTCCGAGTGGCCGATCAGGTATTCCAGTTCGGCCGAACGCAGGTCGGCATTGATGGGCACCACCGAAACCCCCAGCGCGTTCAGGGCGAACCAGTGCAGGAAGAAGGCGGGCCGGTTTTCCATGAGCAGGCCGGCCCGGTGGCCGTGGCCGTAGCCCGCGGCCTGGTATGCCTGCTTGAGGGCGTCGATACTGGCCAGGGTTTGCGCATAGCCATAGTCGCCCGAAGGAATTTGATAGATCTGCGCGGTTTCAGGAACGATGTGCAAAAAGGGTTGATCCGGCCATTGCCGGGCGGAACTGGAAAAAGCCTGATAGACCGTGGTGGACAAAATCTGCCCCTTACATGAAGAGTTGAATGCCGTGCAATGCGGCGTCGCTGTTTACGATGTCGACCCGTTTTTGATGGATGCGCAGGGCGCCGTCCACCGTGACCAGCTCGTGCGTGGCCCATCCGGCGTAAAGCCATTGCTGTTCCATACGGGTTTCGACGTAATGGAACGCCGTGCGCACGACGTATTTGCCTTGTTCGGGTTGGTGCTCGGGGTGGGTGGTTTCGATTTCGGGACGCGCCAGCAAGTGGTGGCTGCGGCTGGGCGGCTGCTGGGAATAGGTGCGAACCCCGGCCAGGCGTTCGATGCGCACCTTCAGCAGCAGCATGTCTTCGTACATCAGCGAGCCTTCCAGCAGGGGATCGGTCTGGCCTTGCGTAAGAGGCATCCAGTAGTGGGCGTCGTGGGTGAAGAGCGCCAGCCATTGCTCGAATTTCTGCTCGTCCAGGAGCCGTGCTTCGGCGTAGATGAAATCGTGAAGTTGTTGATCGTTGAAGGTGTTCATACGGCCTCCGTCATCGATGCTGTCATGTAACGGGCCCAGGCCTGGTATTGATTGCGCATTTGCCATTCGGTCGTGCCGTTGGTGGCTTCGTTTTTACGATGGCTTTCGGTGGGGTCGTAGAGCCGGGCTACATTGACCCATTTCCGGCCCCTCGACTCCAGGCCAACCTGGGCGCGCTCGTAGACTTCGAGATCGTCGTGGCCGACGATGGACGTCGGCGAATTGATGAGCCGGTTGTACATAAGCGTGCGCTCCAGGAGCTTGTCCGGCGCGCCCACCAGCTTGAAGGCCCAGGATTCGACCAGCGTCTTGTTGGCCGCAAGCGGCTTGAAGATGCGCAAGGTCTGGATGGGGCCCTTGACCATGATGTTGGGCCAATAGGTTGTGTTGTGGCGCACGTCGCCCAGGATTTCCTTGGTGCGTTCTTCGCCGTAGGCGGCATGCATGGCTTCCATGTAGCCGGGTATGGGCGAATAGGCAGCGTGAATGGAGTTGTTGACGCCCGTGTGGCCGTGGCCGTTTTCCCAGACGCGAATGCCCATGTCCTCGAAGAAATCGTACGAGGAGATGAAGGGCGCGAACTGTTCCACCGCCATGGGAGTGGGGCCTACTTTGCCCGAGTCTTCCCAGACGTGCACAGCCGTGCCGGCCGACGATTCGTGCGCCACCATGGGGTGGCAGGTGTCGGTTTGGTTGTCCACCAGCATTTTCCAGTTGCAGTCGTGCATGTAGCGCAGCGGCTTGCCGGCGATTTCCAGCTTGCCCTGGGGCGAGCGGGCGATCATGTTGTCGATGGTGGTGAGCGATTCGCCGAAGAAGTCCTCGAAGCTTTGCCCTTCGGGGTTCAGCCGGCAGAAAATGAAGTCGTGGTAGTCGCGCACGTTCTCGACGGCGGCCATGCCGTGGCTGGCTTCGCATTCGTTGAACACTTCAGGGTCGTAGCCGCGTTTCAGGGGCAGCGCCAGCAGGCTGCCGTTGAGCCGGAATGTCCAGGCGTGGTAAGGGCAGCGGAAGAACTTGCCGGTGTTGCCGCAGCCTTCGGGAGCGACTTCGACCCCTTTGTGGGGGCAGCGATTGTGCAGCACCTTGACGGTGTTGTCGGCGTCCCGCACCATGATGACGGGCTGGTCGCCCACGGTGGTGGTATAGAAGTCGCCGGGGTTGGGGATTTGGCTGCCGTGGCCCACGTAGACCCAGGTGTTGGCGAACAGGTGCTCCATTTCGAGTTCGAAGATTTCTTCGTCGACGAAGATGTCCTTGTGGACCTCCGTTGGGCGGATCAACGCCTGGACGGCTTGCGGATTGTTGCGATAGTTCATGGTGTGCCTAAAAGCTGAATGTCGCCGCGGTTGTGGTGCTAATTGGTGTCAGGATGCGGCCGGTTGGCTGGTTTGCTTGAGCATGGTGTCCAGTTGCTTGCCTTGCGGATCGGCCAGGGCGGCGTCGCGCAGCAGCCTCAGGCGGGTCGACGCATTGGCCTGGCCGGGCAGCTTGGCGGCTTCGCGCAGCAGGCGCTGGTATTTGCTTTCGCCGCGTTCGTGCGTGTCGCTGTAGCCCTTGACCAGGCGGCGGCAGTTCACGATTTCGACGGCCAGGTCGTAGTCCTGGCGCACCGTGTCGCTGATCAGCTTCAGCCATTGCGCAAGGCTCTTGGCCTCGACCTGGTGCCGCAGCGTGCCGCGCCGGAAGCGCCGCATGCCGCCCAGCCCGTACAGCATCAGGAAGCCCGACAGCGTGCCGCTTTGCAGGAAGCGCCCCTTACGGCAGAACACATTGATGAAGTTGCTGACGGGTTTGGAGTCTTGCATCCAGCGGCCCAGCCCGGCGGGCATCAGGCCGCAGATTTCCGCAACCTGGGGGTGCATGTATTCGGTGGTGTAGACCAGTTGGTCGGGCTTGGCCAGGACTTCGTTGCGCACGCGGTCGAACCGGGTGCCGCGGGTTTTAAGGTCGGCCACCCGGATGACGTCGTCGTAGGCCATGGCTACGGCCACGTAGCGGGCCGCCGCGGTGGTCAGCGCCCACGATTTGGCCAGGCCGCCGAACTGGCTGTCCAGCGTGTGGATGTTGCGCATGTGCTCCAGGTATTCCTTGGCGTAGCGCAGGTCCTGGAAGTCGAGCGTGCGGCGCAGGCCGGCCACCAGCATGGGTTGCGCCGGTGCGGGGAAGTTCTGCTTGATGTCGTCGAGCAGGGCCTGGACTTTCGGGTGCGAGGCTTTTTCCGGAACGTCGATGACGGGTTCGTTGCGGGCGACTTTGTCGGCGGTGGCCGGCGCGTTGGCGGCCGCCTGCATGCCAAGGTCGAAGGCCTTGAGGCTGGCGTTCACGCCCAGGCCGGCCCGGCGTATGGTTTCTTCGTATTCTTCGCGGCCGAACGGCAGCGCGCCGCTGCCGGCGATGGCGCCGAACAGGCTGGCGCTGATGACGCTGCCGGCCTGGTCGGCCAGGGCCTGCAGGTTGGTACAGATGAAACGCTTGGCGGCCTGGTTGCCGACTTCGATGATTTTGTTCGAGTCGCTGATGCCGTTGCCGGGCGCCGCTTTTTCGTTGACCGAATAAGCGCGGTGCGAGGAGGCGATGAGGATGCTGCGGTCGGGGGTGACGAAGCCGCGCTGGATGGCGCGTCCCGCTTCCATGAGTTCGGCGGCGACCACCAGGTCGACGTCGCCCGGGGTGGGCATCATGGCCAGGGCCGGTGCGCGGCCGGCGGCCTGCACGGCCGCGCCGGGCATGAGTTCGACGTAATAGACCGTGGCGCCGGTGCGTTGCGCCACGCCCGGCACCGACGTGGTCTGGGCCCACCAGCCGGCGTTCTCGGCCAGGTCGACGACCCAGTCGGCCAGGACGCCGCCGCCTTGGCCCCCCATGGCGACGATGGCGATCTTGATGGGCGTGCCGGCATGAAATTGCGTTGTGTTTGCCATGATGCGTTTTCTTTTACAAGGAATATTGGGCTTGGCGGCTGCTGCGGCGGGCTTGCAGGAAGCCGATGATGCTTTGGCGCATTTTGGCCAGGAACAGATCCCATTTGCTGGGGTTGTTGACGATGTCGGCGCGATAGAACGACGGGCACAGCACGGCCGCGTGCGCGACTTCGCCGCAGTTGCCGCAGCCCACGCAGGTGTTGTCGACGTAGGCGATGGGGTCTTCGCGCAGCGGATCGGCGCTTTCCTTGATGGTGAGCGACGGGCAGCCCGAAAGCCGGATGCAGGCGTGGTCGCCGGTACAGACGTCGGGGTCGACGCCGAAGCGTTCCTTGACCACGCGCTTGCCTTCCTTGACCGCCTTGTTGAACTGCGGCTTGACGCGGCGCTGCTTGTTCAGCATGCACTCGGACTGGGCGATGATGATTTTTGGGCCCTTTTCCTTGGTGGTCAGGGCGTCTTCGATGGTGGCCCGCATTTTCGTGACGTCGTAGGTGCGGTCCAGCGTGCGCACCCATTTCGCCCCCACGCCCTTGACGGCTTCTTCGATGGGGTTGTTGGTGGCGCGGCGCTTGTTGAAGGCGCGCGAGGACAGGATGTCCTGGCCGCCGGTGGCGGCGGAATAGTAGTTGTCGACGATGATGATGACGCCGTCGTACTTGTTGAAGACGGCGTTGCCGATGCCCGACGCCAGGCCGTTGTGCCAGAAGCCGCCGTCGCCCATGAACGAGATGGAGCGCTTGGAGGACGGCACATTGAAGGCGGCCGCGCTGGCCGCGCCCAGGCCGTAGCCCATGGTGGTGGCGCCCAGGTTGAACGGCGGCAGGATGGAAAACAGATGGCAGCCGATGTCGCAGGAAATATGGTGCTGGCCCAGGGTTTCCTGCGCCAGGGTCATGGCCGCGAAAATGGGCCGTTCGGGGCAGCCTGTACAGAATCCGGGCGGACGGGGCGGTACCACGGTGGCCAGGCTTTTTACCTGTTCCTGCAAGGCCAGGGCGCCATTGCCGTTCGCCGGCGCGGCGCTGGGCTGCCTGCCGTTGGCGGCGGCCTGTTCGACCGCGGGCTCGGCCACCAAGACTTCAGCTTCCTGTTCTTCGACCAGCGCTTCGGCGATCAGGGCCTGGGCGACGTGCGCATGGGCGGGCGCCGCCGCTTGGGCGGAGGGTGCGGGACGCGAAATCTCGTTGATTTCGATGGGCTTGGCCTGGGCGGCGGGGGCCTCGGCGGGCCGGACCTTGGGGGTCTTGGGCAACGCATAGCCGGCCGGCTCGAGCGAGGGCAGGACGTCGGGCTGATGCGCTTCCAGGAATTTCTGCAGGCCGTCGCGCACCACGGCGGTGGTGTAGTCTCCGGCCAGGGGCAGGAGGTCTTTGCCCGCCAGGATGGTGTTGATTCCGGCGTGGCGCAGGATGGTGTTCATGTTCTGCTCGATGAAGTTGGGCTGGCCTTCTTCGAGCAGCAGTACGGCTTTTTTGTTTTTACAGAACTCGATGACTTCGTCGTCGACCACCGGATAGGTGACGTTCATGACATACAAGGGGATGCGGCTGTTGCCGAAGTGGTCGGCCAGGCCCAGAAGCTGCAGCGCCCGAATGACGCCGTTGTACAGCCCGCCTTGCAGGATGAGGCCCAGGTCTTCCAGATCGCCGTCGAAAAACTCGTTGAGCTTGTTTTCCTTGATGAAGTTGACGGCGGCGGGCCAGCGGCTCTGGACTTTTTCGTGCTCGTGCAGGAACGAGGCCGGCGGCAGCACGATGCGGCTGACGTCGCGCACCGGATTGGCCATGGCTTCGGCCAGCGTGTATTGTGGACGCTGGTTGGCCTTTGCCGTGAAGCGGCCGTGCACGTGGCAGCTGCGGATGCGCAGTTGCAGGATGACCGGTGTGTTGCTGGCTTCGGAGAGCTGAAAGCCGTCTTCGACGGCCTTGACCATGCTTTCGAGGTTGGGGCGGGGATCCAGCAGCCAGAGCTGGGACTTCATGGCGAACGCATGGGTGCGTTCCTGCATGATGGAAGAGCCTTCGCCGTAGTCTTCGCCCACGACGACCAGGGCGCCTCCGGTGACGCCGCCCGAAGACAGGTTGGCCAGGGCGTCGGACGCCACATTGGTGCCCACGGTGGATTTCCAGGTGACCGCGCCGCGTATCGGATACATGACGGAAGCCGCCAGCATGGCGGCGGCCGTGGCCTCCGAGGCGCTGGTTTCGAAGTGCACGCCGAGTTCTTCGAGAATGTCCTGGGCGTCGGCCAGCACGTCCATGAGATTGGAAATGGGCGAGCCCTGGTAGCCGCCCACGTAGCTGACACCCGACTGCAGCAGGGCCTTGGTGACGGCCAGTATGCCTTCTCCGCGGAACTCTTCGCCCGCCCCGATACGTAGTTGCTGGACTTCTTTCTTGAATGAACGCTCTGCCATGTTGGACTCCTGCCGGGCTGCTTGATTCTCGCCGTGATTCGACCCGATCCGAACGTGCGGCGATGCGCGCTCTGGACTGATTTTTTAGTATGTTCTCAAATACTTTAGGAGTGAAGCATTCCCTTGTCAATGAGAAACATGAAAATTCATATACTTTGAAAATTTAACTGATATACCGGTCGATTGCCTATCAGGGCAAACCATTAGACAAACGCTGGACAAGCCGCCGCGCGGGCTTCCGCCCGCCCTGTCCAGGGCTAGTCCCGCATTGACGCATACGCACAATTGGAATACGATTTTTTTCTTCCCCGCGGCATGTCTTTCTTGATTTGCTGCAACGCAGCAAATCATGGTCGTCTGCAATGCTTGCGAGTTGACGGTCGGGTCTCAGGTAGAGCAATGCAAAAAGTAGAGCAACCCCGTTTCGTACACCGCTATCTGGCTTCCGTGCTGGCCTTGGCCAGCCACCGCATTTCCGCCGAATTCCATATCGAAGTTCGCAATGCGGGGCTCACAGTTACCGAGTGGCGGGTTTTGGGCAGCCTCATCGAAGGCGAAGGAGAAACCGTGGGCGCGCTGGCCGAGCTGGCCATCACCAAGCAGCCCACGCTCAGCAAGGTGTTGCCGCGCCTGGAGGCCGAGGGCCTGGTTACCTTGCAAACCGTGCGTGCCGATCGGCGCCAGACCCTGGTCACCATCACGCCCAAGGGCACGAAGCTCATTCGCGGCCTGTGCGACAGCGCCTTGCAGCATCAGCACCGCATCCTGGAAAAGCTCGACCCCGATCACGCCGACCGCCTGGTCGACATGCTGCGCGCCATCATTGCGCACTGACCCGGCGCGGCCGCTGCGCGCATGACGCGGCCCGAGCTGTTTCCATCGCATATGGTCCGGGGTATCGGGGGTGCGCCCTGAGGCTTCACAACATGTAGCTGCTGCAGTGATCGGGCTTTGCGGTGCGCGAGCTTTGCCTGCCGCGCGGCAAGCTCAGCGCCCGCCCAGAACCTGGAATTCGTCGGTCCAGTCCAGGGCCAGTTCCTGGCCGCTGCGGCTCATGAACAAGGCGGGGATCTTGTGCCGGCGCGCGTGGGCCAGCCCTTCCTCCAGGCCCAGGCACAGCAGGGCGGTGGCCAGGCCGTCGGCCACCATGCACTGCGCGTGCAAAACGCTGACCGATTCCAGGGCCTGCTGCAAGGGTCGGCCGGTGCGCGGATCCAGCGTGTGCGCATAGCGCTGTCCATGGTGGTGGAAGCAGCGGCGATAGTCG
>JBEBXF010000077.1:0-10865 GCA_040391725.1 Eoetvoesiella caeni
TGGTGTCCAGGTAGAACTCGGCCGGCATGTCCAGCACGGCGTTGTATTCGTCGTAAAAACGCCGGTGCGCCTGGGCGTCGTCTTCGTCGCCCTTGAGCAGGTCGAGGTAGAAATCGTAATGCGAGCGCACGTGGCGGTCGGGGTTCATGGCGATGAAGCCCGCGTGCTGCAGAAAACCGGGGTAGACGAGGCGCCCTTCGCCCGGATAGCGCACCGGAACGCGATGAATCACGGTGTCCTCGAACCAGGAGTACGGCTTGGTGGTCGCCAGCCGATTGACCTGGGTGGGGGATTTGCGCGTATCGATGGGGCCGCCCATCATGGTCATGCTGCGCGGCCGGCAGGGGTCGTTATTGGCGGCCATGAGCGAAATGGCGGCCAGCACCGGCACGGTGGGCTGGCACACCGAGACGACGTGCACGTCCGGGCCCAGCAGGCGGATGAATTCCTGCACGTACTTGACGTAGTCGTTCAGGTGGAAGGCGCCATCGGCGACCGGCACCATGCGCGCGTCGACCCAGTCGGTGACGACGACGTCGTGAGCCGGCAGCAAGGCCTTGACCGTGTCGCGCAACAACGTGGCATGATGGCCTGAAAGCGGCGCCACCAGCAGCACGGTGGGGTCTTTTTCTTGATTTTTATCGCTGGTTTTGGGCAGGTCGCGCTCGAAGCGCACCAGGTTACAGAACGGCTTCGACAGGATGGTGCGTTCGGTGACGGCCACTTCCTTGCCGCCAATCAAGGCGTCGGTAATGCCCCACTGGGGTTTTTCGTAGTCTTTGCCCAGGCGATGCGCCAGTTCGCAGGCCGCCGCCAACTGCCGTGAAACCGGCGTGTAGGCCAGTGGGCTGTACGGATGGGAGAACAGCTGCGAGCCGGTGTCGGTAAAAGCCGCCATGGGCGTCAGGAACGCCCGTTGAAGTTCGTGAAGGTCGTACAGCATATGTGGTTTGCCTATTGTTGTTTCTGTTTTGGCGGCATCTGGGAGCTACCAATGTTCTACAGAATGTATCGCTCAGTTATTAGCAAAACACAAAAATGTATAAATTACCACCGTGCTACATGTCATTAATGCCGGCTTGCCTGGGGCTTCCTGAGGGGAAGCCTTGAAAATTATTGTGAAGACCCCTTATAAAGTTGCGCTTGGGCAACAGTTGGCGGGTGTAACGAGCCGCGCTGCCGCCGGCGGCACACGATTTTGGGCGTAATGGGATCCAAAGCCTATTGAGCCCGGGCGGCCGATCGGGATAAGCCCGCTTGCGGGATCCCGTTCAAGGGGCCGGGGTGTCAGCGTTCGAGGTGCTGGAGCTTGCCTTCGACGCCGTTCCAGTCGTCGGCGTCGGGCAACGGCTTTTTGGTGCGGTTGATCATGCTGAATACCTGGGAAAGCTCGGCATTCAGGGCCATGAAATTGGTTTGATCCTGCGGCACGTCTTCTTCGGCGAAAATGGCATTGGCCGGGCACTCGGGCACACAGACGGCGCAATCGATGCACTCGTCCGGATCGATGACCAGGAAATTCGGGCCTTCGCGAAAACAGTCGACGGGGCAGACGTCGACACAGTCGGTGAATTTACATTTGATGCAGTTTTCGGTTACGACGTGGGTCATGGTGAAGCTCCAACTATTAGATATTGCAATGTTCAATCGCCCCGCCCGAACCCCGGGAATGCAGGGCAAAGCCCGCCCCGCGCGGCATTAAACATTACAATAGCTACTATTATTCGTTGCCATTGCCTTCGACAACACAAGGCGATTTTACTCAATAAACGCCGTTTGCTCTTTATAGACCTGACCGTATATCAGGTCTTTGCCGCGCAAACGGCCGGGCAAGCCGTTATGCTATGGTTGTGACAGACACCGCGTGCTTGCCACGCCTACCGCAAAGCAGTGCTTTTCAATGATCATAACTTCGCTTCTCGATACCGATTTGTACAAGTTCAGCATGATGCAGGTGGTCTTGCATCATTTCCCGGCCGCCCAAGTCGAGTATCGCTACAAATGCCGCACGCCCGACATCAACGTCAGCGCCTACCTGGATGAGATTCGCGCCGAAATCCACAGCCTGTGCCAGCTCCGGTTCACCGATGACGAGCTCGACTATCTACGCGGCCTGCGCTTCATAAAAAGCGACTTCATCGACTTCCTGGGCCTGTTCCACATGCCCGAGAAATGCATTGCGGTGTCGCAGGGCGCACGGCCGGGCGAAATCGACATTACCGTCAAGGGACCGTGGCTGCACACCATCTTGTTCGAGATCCCCGTGCTGGCCATTGTCAACGAGGTGTATTTCCGCAACGAATGCAAGGATCCGGGCTGGGAAGAAGGCCGCCTGCGGCTGCAAAATAAAATGCAGCTCGTCGTCGACGATCCCGCGCTGGCCGATTTCCGCGTGGCCGAGTACGGCACGCGCCGCCGCTTTTCCAAGCAGTGGCACGAAGAAGTCGTCACCACCATGAAGTCGCAGATGGGCGTGCACTTCGCGGGAACCAGCAATGTCCGGTTGGCCATGAAGCACAATGTGACCCCGCTGGGCACCATGGGCCACGAATACCTGCAGGCCTGCCAGGCCCTGGGGCCGCGATTGCGCGACTCGCAGGTCTTCGCCCTGGAGGTCTGGGCCAAGGAATACCGCGGCGACCTGGGAATCGCCTTGTCCGATGTCTACGGCATGGACGCCTTCCTGCGCGATTTCGACATGTATTTCTGCAAGCTTTTCGACGGTGCGCGCCACGATTCCGGCGATCCCTTCGTCTGGGGAGAAAGGCTGCTGGCCCACTATGCCGCCAACCGCACCGATCCGCGCACCAAGACTCTGGTGTTTTCCGACGGCCTGACCATTCCGCGCGCCATTGAACTGGCCAAGCATTTTGCGGGGCGGTGCAAGGTGTCGTTCGGCATCGGCACCAACCTTACCAACGACCTTGGGCACGAGCCTTTGCAGATCGTCATGAAGATGGTCCGGTGCAACGGCCAGCCCGTTGCCAAGGTATCGGATGCGCCCGAGAAGACTATGTGCGATGATCCCGCCTACCTGGCGTATTTGCGCCAGGTATTTCAATTAGCCTCGGTTTAGCCGCCGCATCGGCGGAGACTATTCAATTGCATGGAGCAAACATGAGCGATATCAAGCGGGTCAGCGTGGGCAAGCGCCTGTCTGAAGTGGTGGTATACAACGGCGTGGCCTACCTGGCCGGCCAGGTGCCGGACGATGCCGGCCTCGACGCTGAAGGGCAGACCAGGCAGGTTCTGGCCAGCATCGACCGGCTGCTGGCCGATGTCGGTTCCGACAAAAGCCGCATCCTCATGACGCAAATCTTTCTTGCCAACATGGCCGATTTCGCCGACATGAACAAGGCCTGGGATGCCTGGGTGCCCGCCGGCCACGCGCCTGCACGAGCCACGGTCGAGGCGCGCCTGGCCAACCCCGGTTTCAAGGTCGAAATCGTTGTGACGGCCGCCGTCTAGGCAATAGTCGAAGGCCCTGGGCTTTTGTCCGGGGCCCGTGGTTCTCGTTATTTGCGCGGTTTCCCATCATGTCCACGACAGTTCGCTCCGATACCGACCATAAGCCTTTCGATCAGGCGTGGTTCGAGCGCGTCAGCGCCGGCCTGGACGACGAAGGCCGGGCTTTGCTGGCGCAGGCTGTCGATTGGGTGCGCGGCCCGCTCCAGGGTCTCGCGGCCAGCACCGGTGAACCGTTGGCCGAGCATGGCGCCGCCGTGGCGGGTATTTTGGCCGAGCTGGGCACCGATGCGCCCACCCGCGCCAGCGCCTTGCTCACCATTACCCCCGACCGCGCGCCCGATGCTTCCGAAGGCAGGCAGCCGCCATTGCAAAAAGCGTTCAGCGCCGAGGTCGTCGCCCTGGTGCAGGGTACGCGTTCGTTGCTGCGCCTTAGCCATCTTGCCGGAAAATCCAGCGATACCGCCGTGGTCGACGGCGGCCAGAAGGAAATGCAGCGCAAGATGCTGCTTGCCATGGCGGCGGATTTGCGCATTGTCTTGCTGCGCCTGGCCTCGCGCCTGCAGTCGCTGCGCTGGTATGCCAGTTCCAAAGTGCCGTGCCCGGAGGCGTTCGCGCGCGAAACCATGGAGCTGTACGCGCCGCTGGCCAATCGTCTGGGCATCTGGCAGCTGAAATGGGAAATGGAGGACCTGGGTTTCCGCTTCCTGGAGCCTGAAACCTACAAGTCCATCGCGCGCCAGCTCGAAGAAAAGCGGGCCGAGCGCGAGGCTTTCATTTCCCAGGCCGTGGCTCGGCTGCAGGCGGCGCTTGGCCAGCATCATATTGCCGCCGAGGTGTCGGGCCGGCCCAAGCACATCTACAGCATCTGGAACAAAATGCGCAACAAGCACCTGGATTTCTCCAGGCTGTACGATTTGCGCGCGCTGCGTGTCATTGTCGAGGACGAGCGCGCCTGCTATGCCGCGCTGGCGCTGGTGCATTCCCTGTGGACGCCGGTTTCCGACGAGTTCGACGACTACATATCCCGTCCCAAGCCCAATGGCTATCGCTCTTTGCATACCGTGGTCAGCGATGCTCAGGGCCGGGCTTTCGAAGTGCAGATACGCACCCACGAAATGCACCGGTTTGCCGAATACGGGATGGCGGCGCATTGGCGCTATAAAGAGGCCGGCGCCAAGGGCGGCACGCAAACCGCAGCTAGCCACTACGACAAGAAAATCTCCTGGATGCGGCAATTGCTTGCCTGGGAGAAGGACGGCGTCCCGCCGCCTCCCGAGGCGCCGCCTGCGCACGATGGCGCCCTCGATGCCGCGGAGCAAGCCGACCGCATCTACGTCATGACGCCGCAGGCAAGAGTCATAGAACTGCCGGCGGGCGCAACGCCCGTGGACTTTGCGTACTACCTGCATACCGATCTGGGCCACCGCTGCCGCGGCGCGCGCGTCGATGGCCAGATGGTGCCGCTGCTGACCCGGCTGCAAACCGGCCAGACGGTGGAAATCATCGCGGCCAAGTCCGGCGGGCCGTCGCGCGATTGGCTCAATCCGCAACTGGGCTATCTGGCCAGCCCCCGTTCGCGCTCCAAGGTTCGGGCCTGGTTCAACGCCATCGAGCTGCAAGAGCGCATCTCCCAGGGCCAGGCCCTGGTCGAGAAAGAATTGCAGCGCTTGGGAAAAACCGCGATCAACCTGGAGCAACTGGCCCAGCAGCTTGGCTTTGCCCGCGCCGACGACTTGTACGTGGCGGCCGCCAAGGAAGAGTTCAGCCTGCGCCAGATCGACTACCTGTTCAAGGAAGAGGGGGCGTCGCCCTTGCCGCAATCCGACGACAAGGTCGTGCTTGGCAGCGGCCAGGCCAATGCGGCCAGAACCGGCAAAAGCGGCGTGCTGGTGGTGGGCGTGGATTCGCTGATGACGCAACTGGCGCGCTGCTGCCGCCCGGCTCCGCCCGACCGGATAGCCGGCTTCGTCACGCGGGGCCGGGGCGTTTCCATCCATCGCGACGATTGCCCCGCTTATGCGGCCCTGAAAATCAAGCAGCCCGAGCGCATCATCGAGGTTGCCTGGGGGGATACGGGCGAGGCGGTTTACCCGGTCGACATCAGCATTCATGCCCAGGAGCGCTCCAGCCTGCTGCGCGATCTGTCCGACGTGTTCGGACGCCTGCGGCTCAACGTCATCAGCGTGAATACGCAAAGCCGTCGGTCGCTGGCCCATATGATCTTTACCGTCGAGGTGCGCGATGGCGAGCAGATCGCCCGGGCCCTGGCGGCTTTGAACGAGCTGAATGGCGTGACGGCCAGCCGCCACTGAACACGGGAGCGCGGGCGGCAAAACCGTCTGCTGAGTTCATATTTCCGCCGACCATGCCCCCACGTCGGGCAAAAGCGGCGCACGACGCCGCACGCTGGTAAAATGCTCAATTACCCGCAAATTTCATTGCCGCTGTCGGCGGATGCCGCTGCGTAACCAGAGAGTAATTCATTGAAAGCTTACAATTTGCCCGACGACCACGGGCATTTCGGCCGGTTTGGCGGTTCGTTTGTGGCGGAAACGCTTGTGCATGCCCTGGACGAGCTGCGCGACGCCTACAAAAAGTACAGCGCCGATCCCGACTTTCTCAGCGAATTCGCCTACGAGCTCAAGCATTTCGTGGGCCGGCCAAGCCCGCTATACCACGCCAAGCGCTGGTCCGAGCAACTGGGCGGGGCGCAAATCTGGTTCAAGCGCGAAGACCTCAACCATACGGGCGCGCACAAAATCAACAACTGCATCGGCCAGATCCTGCTGGCGCGGCGCATGGGCAAGCCGCGCATCATTGCCGAAACCGGCGCGGGCCAGCATGGGGTGGCCACGGCCACGGTGGCGGCGCGCTACGGCCTGGAGTGCGTGGTCTACATGGGCAGCGAAGACGTGCGCCGCCAGGCCTCCAACGTGTACCGCATGAAGCTGCTGGGCGCCACGGTGGTGCCGGTCGATTCGGGTTCATGCACGCTTAAAGACGCGCTCAACGAAGCCATGCGCGACTGGGTCACCAACGTCGAAAACACCTTCTACATCATCGGCACGGTGGCCGGCCCGCATCCTTATCCCATGATGGTGCGCGACTTTCAGTCGGTCATCGGCACCGAATGCATCGCGCAGATGCCGGTCGACGCCGGCCGCCAGCCCGATTACGTAGTGGCTTCGGTGGGGGGCGGTTCCAACGCCATGGGTATTTTTTATCCGTATATCGATTACTCCGACGTCAGGCTGGTGGGTGTCGAAGCCGCCGGCGAGGGGTTCGAGACAGGGCGCCACGCCGGGTCGCTCAATGCCGGCGTGGTAGGGGTGCTGCATGGCAACCGCACTTATCTCATGCAGGACGAGAACGGCCAGATCCAGGAAACCCATTCCATTTCCGCCGGCCTGGACTACCCGGGCGTCGGCCCCGAGCATGCCTGGCTGAAGGAAAGCGGACGGGCCGAGTACGTGGGGGTTACCGACGACGAAGCCCTGGCGGCCTTTCACGCCTGCTGCCGCACCGAAGGCATCATGCCGGCCCTGGAGTCGTCGCATGCGATTGCGCACGCGGTGCGCCTGGCGCCCACCTTGCCTAAAGACAAGATCATCCTGGTCAATCTGTCGGGCCGGGGCGACAAAGACATGCACACCGTCGCCGAATTCAGCGGCATTACCCTGTAAGCGCGAAGCAAGATTATGGTTACTACGAATTCCACCAACCGGCTGCCGGCGGCCTTTGCCGCCGCGGCGCCGCGCACGGCCCTGATTCCCTACATCACGGCGGGCGATCCTTCCGTTGCGGCGACTCCCGGGCTTATGCACGCCCTGGTCGAGGCGGGGGCCGACGTCATCGAATTGGGCGTGCCGTTCTCCGATCCCATGGCGGACGGCCCCGTCATTCAGCGCGCCAGCCAGCGGGCTATCGAGCGCGGCGTGGGTTTGACCCAGGTGCTTGAAATGGTGGCGCAGTTCCGCCGCGACAATACCCGCACGCCGGTCGTGCTCATGGGCTATGCCAATCCCATCGAGCGCATGGGCCAGGCCCGGTTCGTTGAAAGGGCCAAGCAGGCCGGCGTGGATGGCGTCCTGGTGGTGGATTACCCCCCCGAAGAAATGGCGGAATTCTCGGCCTTGCTCGATGCCGCCGACATCGCTCCCATTTTCCTGCTGGCGCCCACCTCCGTCGACGAACGGATCCGCCAGGTGGCGCATATTGCGCGTGGATACGTCTATTATGTCTCCTTGAAGGGGGTGACCGGCGCCGGAAACCTGGACATCGCTTCGGTCGAAGACAAGCTCAATCAAATACGGCAATACGTTTCGCTTCCGGTCGGAGTGGGCTTCGGCATACGCGATGCGCAAACGGCCAGCACGCTGGCCGGTTTTTCGGATGCGGTCGTCATTGGCAGCAAACTCATCGAAACCATGGAGCAGGCGGTATCCAAGGTCGATGAAAGCCAGGCCGACGCGGCCGCGACCGCGGCGGCGGCGCAGTGGCTGCAAGACATACGCCGCGTCCTCGAAGAGGCGGCTGCCACGCATTGAGCATTCTTGGATACAAAAGAGGCGCGCAACGCGCCTCGCAGACAAAAATCTATCATTAGGAACAGGCCACAATGAGTTGGATCGATAAAATTCTGCCTCCGCGCATCAATCGCAGCAACGATGCCAGTGCGCGCCGCGTCCCGGAAGGCTTGTGGGTGAAGTGTCCTGGGTGCGAAACCGTGCTGTACAAGGACGACCTGGCGGCGACGTTGAATGTCTGCCCCAATTGCGGCCACCATATGCGGCTTGGTTCCCGGGCCCGCATCGATGCTTTGCTGGATGCCGAAGGGCGGGTCGAAATCGGGCAAAACACGCGTCCGATGGATCCACTCAAGTTCAAGGATTCGCGCCGCTACCCGGAGCGCATCGCCGAAGCCACGAAGCAGACCGATGAAACCGATGCCATGGTGGTCATGAGCGGCAGCATTCTGTCGGTGCCGGTGGTTCTGGCCTGCTTCGAGTTCGGGTTCATGGGCGGCTCGATGGGGTCGGTGGTGGGCGAGCGCTTCGCCCGCGGCGTCCAGGAAGCCATCAAGAACCGCACGCCTTTCATCTGCGTATCGGCTTCGGGCGGCGCGCGTATGCAGGAAAGCCTGCTGTCCCTGATGCAAATGGCTAAAACCAATGCCATGTTGACGCGGCTGTCCGCCGCCGGGCTGCCGTTCATCAGCGTCCTGACCGACCCGACCATGGGCGGCGTCTCGGCCAGTTTCGCCTTCATGGGCGACGTGGTCATGGCCGAACCCAAGGCGCTTATCGGGTTTGCCGGGCCGCGGGTCATCGAGCAGACCGTGCGCGAAAAATTGCCCGAGGGCTTTCAGCGCGCGGAGTTCCTGCTGGAAAAAGGCGCCATCGACATGGTGGTCGACCGCCGCCAGATGCGCGCCGAGCTTGCGCATCTTCTGGCTCTGCTGACGCATCAGTCGGTCGATGCCGTGGCCAAGGCCGGATAAAACCGCCGCAAATTCTCGTTCAATGAAAACGCCCGGGAAGCTGGATTGGAGTCCAGCTTCCCGGGCGTTTTTCATGAGCCGCCATCCGGCGGCTTTTTCATCGCCGGAGGGGATCAGGCAGCGGGCTTGCTGCTCTCGGTTTCCACCTGTTGCAGGGGCTCGGCCGCAATGTGAGCGGTCGGTTTGCGGCTGCGTCCAAGGCGAACGGGAGGCGTTGCGGGGGCTGCAACAGCTGTACCCGCCCGGGTTTCGATGAGCTGCAGGCCGGATGCGTTGACGACTTCCTGCAGTGTGGGCGTGGAAGCCGGCTTGGCGGGAGCCGTTGCGGCGGGGGCGGCTGTGGCCGGAGCCCGGTCTTGAGCCTCTTGAGCCGGAGCGGCAGCGGGCTGCTCGGTATTTTCCGCAAGGTGCGCCGCGTCGTCCACCTGAGCGGCTGGCGCTTCGGTGACTTCGGCGGATGCAGGCGACTGGATTGCCTCGGTTTCAAACGAGGTGGGCGCTGCCTGGGGGGCGAAT
Source organism: Eoetvoesiella caeni (assembly GCA_040391725.1). Taxonomy (GTDB): domain Bacteria; phylum Pseudomonadota; class Gammaproteobacteria; order Burkholderiales; family Burkholderiaceae_B; genus Eoetvoesia; species Eoetvoesia caeni_A. The sequence continues at coordinate 9,485 of JBEBXF010000077.1, forward strand.
GCGTTCACTGGCGCCGGCGTTTGAGCTGGGACGTCGGCTTCGGCAGAGCCCTCTTGCGCGGCTTCGGAGGCTTCGGCCTGCTCCGGGACGCTGGCTTCGCTCGGGCTTAGCTGGGCGGCGCTGATTTCGGCGGGCTCGCCGGCACTGGCCGGGGAACTGGTCGAATCTCCCATGACCGTGGCGGCGGCGGGCAACGCCTCGGGGTTGAAGGCGGGGGTTTCGTGGGCTACATAGCCGGGCTGTTCCGCGTTTTCGTCATTGTCGGCCGACATTTCTTGCGAATGGTCGGCATCGCCGCTGCGGCGGCCGCGGCGGCTGCGACGGCGGCGTCGCTTGCGTTCCGGGTCGAGCTGTTCGCCGTTCTCGGAGCCGGCTTCGTGCTCGATGCCTGCCTCGGGATTGGCGGCTTCGAATGAAGCATCTTCCTGGGTGCGAGGTTCAACCTGGGTGTCGGCGGCTTCCGCCGGCGCGATGGCTTCCTGTGCGGTGGTTTCCAGCGCGCTTTCGTCTGCGGCTACGACTTGTTCGTCGCGGCGGCTGCGTCCACGGCCACGGCGGTTGCGGCCGCCGCGGCTGGAGCCGTTGCCGGATTCGGCGGAGTCAGCGCGTTCTGTCGTGGGCAGGTCGGTGCTGGTATTGGCCGGCGTAGCTTGTTCGGCCTGGTTGCGCCGTTGGCCGCGGCCCGACTGGCTTGGACGAGTTTCGTCGCTGGGCGCTTCGGCCGTGGCATCGCGGTGATCGCTGCGGCGGCGGCGATTGCGTTCGCCTTGCTGGCTGCCGCGTTCGCGCTTCTCGCCATTGCGGCTGTTGCGATTGCGGTTAGCTTGCTGCTGAGGTTTTTCCGCTTTGGCCGCGGTGGATTCGGTGGATTTGGCTTCGGGGCTGGAGCCGGCTCCGGTGAACCAGTTGACGATCCGCAGGAACAGGCCGGGGCCAGCCGCAGCCGTCGTGGCGGCGGGGGCGGCGGCATGCGACGAGACCGGAGCGGGCTGGGAGGGCGTAATGCCTTTGACCAGCGCGTCGGGGCGAGCCTTGGCCTCGTGATCCTTGTTCGGCGACCAGGTCATTTCGGTATTGGGGCTTTGCACCAGGTCGAAGCTGGTCTTGCTTTCTTCCAGACGGGGGTCGTCGTGGCGCAGCCGCTCGATGTGGTGATGCGGTGTTTCCAGGTTCTTGTTGGGGATCAGGACCAGGTTGACCTTCAGGCGCGACTCGATCTTGGTGATGTCGTTGCGTTTTTCGTTGAGCAGGAAGGTGGCGACGTCGACCGGCACCTGGGCGTGCAGGGCCGCCGTGTTTTCCTTCATGGCTTCTTCCTGAAGCAGACGCAGGACGTGCAGGGCGCTGGATTCGGCGTCGCGGATCACGCCGGTGCCGTTGC
>JBEBXF010000078.1:0-10767 GCA_040391725.1 Eoetvoesiella caeni
GTCAGGTCGGCATAGGTCAGCGTGTTGACGGCGGTGAATTGCAGCGAACGGAATGTGCCGCCCAGGAAAAGCACGGCTACCATCAGCCAAATCGGCGTATCTGCGTGGAAAAAGCCGCAAAACACGACAAATAGGCCGGTTATCAGGGCGTTGTAGGTAAGGATGGGCTTGAAGCCGAACCGCCCGATGACGTAGGTGACGATGACCTTCATGAACAAGGCCCCCGCCGCGCTGGTAAAGGTGATCATGCCCGCCGCGAACGGTGTCATGCCGAATCCCACCTGCAGCAAGAGGGCCAGCAGGAAGGGCGTGGCGCCGACGCTGAAGCGGCACAGGTTGCCGCCCAGGATGGAAATGGCGAAGGTCTGGGTGCGCAGCAGGGTGAGGTCGATAATGGGGTGGGCGGCGCGTCTGGCATGCCAGATGTACAGCAGGCCGCAAACCAGGCCCGTGCCGAGCAGCAGCGCCACGTTCTGGCGCGACACGTCGCTGCGGCCTATGGCCTCGAAGCCCGAAACCAGCGCGGCCAGCGAAATGCCGCTAAGCAGGAAGCCCGGCCAGTCCAGCTTGTTGGGCGCCTCGGGCTCGTCGTGCTGGATGAAGCGCAGAATCAGGGCGATGCCCAGAATGCCCACGGGAACGTTGATAAGGAATATCCAGTGCCAGGAGGCATAGGTGACCAGGAAGCCGCCCAGGGGCGGCCCGATGATGGGGCCCAGCAAGGCGGGCATGGACAGGAAGGACATGGCCTTGAGCAACTGGTCCTTGGGGGTGATGCGCAGCATGATGACGCGCCCCACCGGAACCATCATGGCCCCGGCAATACCCTGCACCACGCGGGCTATCACCAGTTGCAGCAGGTCGTGCGACGAGGCGCAGCCCACCGAGCTGGCGGCGAACAGCACGATGGCGGCGATGAAGACCCGCCTGGCGCCGAACCGGTCCGCCGCCCAGCCGCTGATGGGCACGAAGACCGCCAGCGCCAGCAGGTAGCTGGTGATGGCGACGTTCATCTTGACGGCGGTGGTGTGCAGCGATTCGGCCATGACGGGCAAGGCCGTGGCGACGACGGTGGCGTCCAGCATCTGCATGAACAAGGCGCATCCGACGATGAAGGGAATCATCCGGATGGCGGTTTGGTCGGCCTTCGGCGGTTTGCCGGCGGATTTTGTAACGGTGTCGATGGGCATGCGACATTCTAACTTCGTTCGTCTGAAGTAAAATGAAGTTTCTCCGGTTAAATTATTGAAGCATTATGGCCAAGCATTACGAGTCGGAAATCACCCAGTTCCTCAATCAGTACAAGCAGCAGCACGCCGGCACCGAGCAGCGCCAGCGCGAAGGGCGCGCCCGACTGTGGGACAAGCCCATCGACCCGGAGCTTCAGGACGGTTTTCGCGCGGGGCGCGTTGCCCAGCAGCCCTATGTCTATCAAACGGACTGAACGCCCTTAAATGGCACAGTCTGGTGTTTCGGCAGCCGAGATGCAGGCCTTGGTGGATCCCAAGGTCGACAGCACGCCCAATGTCGTCGACAGCGTGGCGCTGGCTCGTCTTTACGGCGAGCCTTTATTTTCCATGCCGCAAGACCTGTACATCCCCCCGGATGCGCTCGAGGTCTTCCTGGAAACCTTTCAGGGCCCCCTGGATCTTCTGCTGTACCTGATACGCAAGCAGAACTTCAACGTCCTGGACATTCCCATGGCCGAAGTCACGCAGCAGTATTTGTCGTATGTCGAGCAGATCCGCAATCAGAACCTGGAGCTGGCCGCCGAGTACCTGCTGATGGCGGCCATGCTCATCGAGATCAAGTCGCGCATGCTGCTGCCCATCAAAAAGACGGACACCGGCGAAGAACCCGACGATCCCCGGGCCGAGCTGGTGCGGCGTTTGCTGGAGTACGAGCAAATGAAGCTGGCGGCCCAGAAGCTGAACGAGCTGCCGCAGATCGGCCGCGACTTCCAGCGCACGCACGCGTTCATGGATTTAAGCGTCGAGCGCATGCTGCCCGACGTCAGCCCGGAAGACCTGCGCCAGGCCTGGCTCGATATAATGCGGCGTGCGAGCCTGAACGCGCATCACCGCATCACCAAAGAGCATTTGTCGGTGCGCGAGCACATGACCCTTATTCTGCGCCGCCTTGGCGACGTGCGGTTCATGGAGTTCACCGAGTTGTTCAACGAGCGCATCAAGGACGGAGACACCGTGGCCGTCATCGTGGTGCATTTCCTGGCCATGCTCGAGCTGGCGCGCGAGACGCTGCTCGAAATCACCCAGGCCGAGCCCTATGCGCCCATTTATGTGCGGTTGTCGTACATTAGCGCCGCGGCGTAAACAGGACGGAGAGATTTCTTGAAAGTAGTTCATACGGTTGAAGAATTACGAGACCAGTTGCGCGGACAGTTGCGCGCGGCCTTTGTGCCGACCATGGGCAATCTGCACGAAGGGCATCTGTCGCTGATGCGCATGGCCCGCCAGCACGGTGATCCCGTGGTGGCCAGCATATTCGTCAATCGCCTGCAATTCGGGCCGAATGAGGACTTCGACCGCTATCCGCGCACCTTGCAGGCCGATATCGAAAAGCTCGAGCGCGAGCGCGACGTCTACGTGCTGTTCGCGCCCAACGAAACCGAAATGTACCCCGAGCCGCAAAGCTTCCGCATCCAGCCTCCGGACGACCTGGGCGGAATCCTTGAAGGGCATTTCCGGCCCGGTTTTTTCGACGGCGTCAGCACGGTCGTGATGAAGCTGTTTTCCTGTGTGCAGCCCAGCGTGGCGGTATTCGGCAAGAAAGACTATCAACAACTGATGGTGGTGCGCAAAATGTGCCGCCAATTTCAATTGCCGGTGCGCATCCTGGCGCATGAAACCGTGCGCGATGCCGACGGGCTGGCGCTGTCTTCGCGCAATATGTATTTGTCGCCGGCTGAAAGGGCCGAGGCGCCCCAGTTGTACGCCAGCCTGCAAGCCGTGCAGGCCCGTATCAAGTCGGGCCAGGCCGACCTGCGCGATATCGAGGGCGTTGCCGCCCAGGCGCTTGAAAAGCGCGGCTGGAAAGTCGATTACCTGGCCTTGCGCCGGCAGCACGACCTCAACGAGCCCACCTCTGAGCAAATACGGCAGGGAGAGCCGCTGGTGGTGCTGGCCGCCGCCAAGCTGGGCAATACCCGCCTCATCGACAACCTGGAAATCTAGGGTTTTCTGTAAGAAATGACAGGCGACAGCCTCGGGGTTGTATGACAGAATTTTGCTGAAGATTCGTGTCCAACTCGTGGAAGGAGTGTCTCATGGCAATTGCGCCCCCGCCCGACAACCCACTGTATTCAGCGCTCACGCCGCGTGAGTTCGATGTCATGCATTATGTGGCCGAAGGCACGCCAAATAAAGTCATCGCCGCCGAGCTGGGTGTCTCGCAGCGCACCATCGAAGCGCATCGCGCGCGCATCTTCCAAAAAATGCAGGTCAGAAATGCGGTGGAGCTTGCCCGCTGCATGTTGCAGCGCCCGCCCAAACCCCAGGCTTCCCAGTCCTCGTAGTTGCTCGTCAGCCGCGGCATTTCAGGGTGGGGTGGCTGGACAATTCGTCGATGCCGTCGATGTTCGCCTGGCGCGTCAGGTGGTAGTTCAGCATGGGCTGGATGTCGTTGACGGCATTGATGCGCAGCACATTGTCGTTGACGAAGGTCAGGCTGGCGTTGCGCTTGCCGTCTTGCGATTTCAGCAGAATGCGCCACGGATCCATGCCGGTGGGGCTCCAGCAGCCCATTTCCGCAATGGGCGCCTTTTTGCCGGTGGCGGGCTGCAGGATTTGCGTGCGCGAGCGCCATTCGCCGTTGGGCGCCAGGGTCAGCGTGACGCGGGCGGCGGTGCAGGCGGATTCGCCGGTCAGGCACGGCACGGTGCCCAGGAAGGTTTTGGCTTCCATCAGTGGACGCACCACCGGGGCCGACGCGGCGGCGTTTTGCTGCTCGGCCGCTTCGGAGGCGGCTTCGCTGCCGGGTTTGGGTTTTTTCTCGGTGTCGCCGAAACCCAATTGTATTTGCGATGGAGCGCGCGCCGTGCTGCGGCCTTGGGCCTGCTGCTGGGCGTCGCTCAGGGTGTTGTCGTGGCTGGTGTTGTAGTAGCCCGGGCTGCGCTGCTGGGCGCAGCCGGCCAGCGCCAGGGCCAGCAACGCCAGGCCCAGGCCAGGCCGCGCCGTCAGACGAAACTTGTTCAAGGCGGAAACGGGACGTAACGCGATCGCGGCGGAGGCGGACATGGCAAATTCCATCGAATAGTTAAGTTTTCAATATTCTACGCATATATCCATTTTGCCGTATGGCTCGCGCACCCGTTGTGCATTGCTTCCGGCGCAGCCGGTTTTGCCGCGGGTTCGGCGGGGTTCTGGGGAGGCCAGGAATGCCGTGGTCGTGGACTGTCGATAGCCTGGTGTGGGGCTTGATTGCCGGGGTGGCTGGCGCGGCGGCGGGGTGGTGGTGCGCCGGCTTCGCCTTGCATTGCAGCCGTCTGTTGGCGCCGGCTGCCCATGCGCCGCCGGATCGGGCCAGGGTTTTGTCGCCCGGGATGGCGGTATGCCTGGCCTGGCGCGCCGGTATTTCCCGCATTCGCGGAACAAGGCGCGGGCCGTCCCGCCGCCGGAACCGCGGAGTGCCGGCTTGGCTCGCGCCAGGCCTGGCGGCCTTGTCGGCCGGGATATTCTTTTTGCTGGCCGTCCGGCATGGCATTACGTTGTCCTGTTTGGCCGCCGCCGTGGCGGTCACCGGCCTGCTGGCCCTGGCCGTCATCGATGCCCACACCGGCCTGCTGCCCGATGCGCTCACGCTTCCCCTGTTGTGGATTGGCCTGGCGCGGGCCTGGCTGGCGGGGGCGCTTTCCATCCACGAGGCGGTGGCGGGGGCCATGCTGGGCTATGGCTTGCTATATGGGCTTTGCCAGGGGTTCAGGCTGCTGAGGGGGCGGGACGGCATGGGGCACGGCGATTTCAAACTGGCGGCCATGCTGGGCGCCTGGCTGGGGCCCTGGGTGCTGCTTCACGTGTTGTCGGGCGCCTGCCTGCTGGCCGTTGCGTATGCGGCTTGCAGCGCCCGGACCCGCAGTTTGTCGGCGGTGCTGCCGTTCGGGCCCTGTCTGGCGGCAAGCGGAATTTCGGCCATCGCCCTGTTTCCTGAGTTACATTTAGGGCTTTGATGCGCGGATTGACGGGGTTGGCATTATGTACATGATCGGGCTCACCGGGGGAATAGGTTCGGGCAAAAGCCGCGTGGCCGAATTGTTCCAGGAGTGGGGGGCGGCGGTCATCGATACCGACGTCATTGCGCACGAGCTTACCGCCGCCGGCGGCGGCGCCATCGAACCCATACGCTCGGCCTTCGGGTCCGGCGTGATCACGCCGCAAGGCGCCTTGAACCGCGCGGCCATGCGCGAGGCGGTATTCCAGGATCCATCGGCCCGTTTGCGGCTTGAAGCGATTCTTCACCCAATGATAGGTCAGGTTACACAGGCGCGGGCGCGCCAGGCAAAGGGGTGCTATCTTGTATTCGTGGTGCCCTTATTGGTAGAGTCGGGACGTTGGCGGGACAAAGTCGACCGCGTTTGCGTGGTCGATTGCGATCCGGCCACCCAGATCGCCAGGGTGCAGGCCCGCAGCGGGCTGACGCCCGAGACTATTGCGCGTATCATGTCTGCGCAGGCTTCTCGCGAAGAACGCCTTGCCGCGGCCGACGATGTTGTGCTCAATGATGTGGGCACTACCCTGGAGGCCCTTTCCGGTCGCGCGCGCGCGCTGCACGAAAACTGGTGCGCCGCCGCGCAGTCCGGTGCAAGCAGCTAAGGTCATCATTAACTATGCATTAACTATGAGCTAATCATTAAAAGGTTACTGGTCGCGTGATTCTTTACGAGTACCCATGCAACGAACGAGTCCGGACCCTGCTGCGGGTCGAGCACCTCTTTGGGCGGCTGTTTTTCTTTGCGGACGGCGATAACGTCAATCACCATCAAATCGCGCTGGCCACCTTGTTCGACCTGCTGGAAATCTCCGACCGCACCGATCTGCGCGGTTCCGTGCTGCAAGACCTGGAGCGCCAGCGCGTGGCCTGCAACGGGCTGCGCCAGCATCCGGGCGTCGACGTCCAGGCGCTGGATAAAATCGTGGCCGAGCTGCAGACGGTGTCCGCGGAGCTTGGCGCGCAGGGGCGCATAGGTCAGGTACTGCGCGACAACGAATGGCTGGCCAGCCTGCGCGGCCGTCTCTCGGTGCCGGGAGGGTCGTCTCCGGCCGACATTCCTTCCTTCTATGCCTGGCAAATCAAACCGCACGAGGTGCGGGTCAACGACCTGAAAACCTGGATCGAGCCCTTCTGGGCCTTGTACAAGGGCCTGGCCTTGGTGCTGCGCCTGCTGCGCGAATCCAGCGAAGTCGTTTCGCTCGAGGCTCCGCAAGGGGCCTACCAGGAAATGCTCACCGGAAAGACCTTCCAGCTTTTGCGGGTATGGGTCGATGCCGACCTGGGCGTGTTCCCGGAAACCAGCGCCAATAAATACGTGATCTGGGTGCGGTTTTCCACCCAGGACAACGACCTCAAGCCCCAGCCCGTGACACGCAATATTCCCTTCAGGCTGGCGCGCTGCAACGTATAGCGCGCTGTTTGCTCGATGCCAAGGGGCCTCCTGGGCGCCCGGGCCGGTCGGCTCGGGCGGCGGCAAATCAATCGCACCCCTGCATGCCTGTTCCGGCGGCGGATTCGCCCAGTGGGGCAGGAAGTTGTTGCGGCCTATTTCAGTGTATGCATTTTTTTTGGCAGCTTGGGGGCGAATCGGGGAAAATAGCGGCGTTGCGTAATTACAAGATGGAGAAACGCGTATGCCCGAACCTGGCTTCGCACTGAACCGACACCCGCGAGCCCGGAAATGGGCGGTGGGCCTTATTATTCTGGCCGTGCTGGCGGGGGGCGCGTATTGGGTCTCGGGCAAATTGACCAGCATCGGCAGTGCGCAAAAAACATTCGGCAGGCGGGGCGGGCCGGTCATGGCGGGCGCAAAAGTACCGGTCAAGATCGCGCCGGTGGAAACGGCCCCCATCAATATCGTCCTGAAAGCCATCGGCACGGTCACTGCCTACAACACGGTTACCGTGCGCAGCCGGGTCGACGGCGAGCTGCAGAAGATCGCCTTCGCGGACGGGCAAAAGGTGAAGCAGGGCGACCTGCTTGCGCAGATCGATCCGCGTCCCTATCAGGTGCAGCTGGATCAGGCCATCGGGCAGCAGAAGCAGAACCAGGCGCTGCTGGAAAACGCCCGCCGCGACCTGCAACGGTATCAATTGCTGTACAAGCAGAGCTCCATCGCCAAGCAGCAGGTCGATACGCAGGCCTCCCTGGTGCAGCAATATTTGGGCTCGCAGAAAAGCGATCAGGCCGCCGTGGACAGCGCCCGCCTGCAATTGAGCTTTACGCGCATTACCGCGCCGATCAGCGGCCGCCTGGGGTTGAGGGTGGTGGATCAGGGCAACCTTATCTCCGCATCCAGCACCGACGGGCTGGTGGTCATCACTCAAACCCAGCCGATTTCAACCGTATTCACTTTGCCGCAATCGCAGCTTTCCATGGTGCTTGCGCAAATGCATGACGGCAAGACACTGCGCGTCGACCTCTACGACAGGGGCGACACCAACAAGCTGGCGACCGGCGAGCTGGTTTCCGTGGATAACCAGATCGACGTCGCCACCGGCACGGTCAAGTTCAAGGCGAAGTTCGCCAACGACGATGACGCTTTGTTTCCCAATCAGTTCGTGAATGTGCGGCTGCTGGTCAGCACCGAGCCGCAGGCCGTCGTCATTCCGGTCGAGGCCCTGCAGCAGGGATCCATCGGCCCGTTCGTCTATGTCGTCAACGACGACGACAAGGTGCATATCCAGCCGGTGGTGCCCGGCGCCATCGATGAAGGGCGCGTGGCCATCACCAGCGGCCTGAAGTCGGGGCAGAAGGTGGTGACCGACGGCGTGGACAGGCTGCGCGAGGGCGCCGAGATCGAAGTGGTCACACCCGAATCGCAGGCGGAGGTTGCCAAGAAAGCCGCGGAGGCCGCCAGCAAGGCGCCCGCGGGGCCCCATTCGCGTCGGCGATAGGCGGGCGCTGTGAATCTTTCGCGCATTTTCATACTTCGCCCGGTCGCCACCACGCTGGCCATGGTGGCCCTGCTGATTGCGGGGTTCCTGGCCTACAAGCTGTTGCCGGTTTCGGCCCTGCCCGAGGTGGATTACCCCACCATTCAGGTTTCCACCTTGTATCCGGGCGCCAGCCCCGACGTCATGACGGCGTTGGTGACGTCGCCGCTGGAGCGCCAGTTCGGCCAGATGCCGGGCTTGAGCCAGATGACGTCGACCAGTTCGGGCGGCGCCTCGATGATCACGCTGCAGTTCGACCTCAGCCTGCCCATGGACGTGGCCGAGCAAGAGGTGCAGGCCGCGATCAATGCCGCCTCCAACCTGCTGCCCAGCGATCTGCCGTCGCCGCCCATCTACAACAAGGTCAATCCGGCCGATACGCCGGTCATCAGCCTGGCCATCACCTCGCCCACACTGCCCTTGTACCAGGTGCGCGACCTGATCGACGTTCGCGTCGCCCAGAAGCTGTCGCAGGTGTCGGGGGTGGGTCTGGTAAGCATAGCGGGCGGCCAGCGGCCTGCCGTGCGCATCCAGGCGAATCCCAAGACGCTGGCGGCGCATAATCTTACGCTGGCCGACCTGCGCACCGCCATCACCGGCGCCAACGTCAACCAGCCCAAGGGCAATCTGGATGGGCCCCTGCGTTCCACCACCATCAATGCCAACGATCAGCTCAGTTCGGTTCCGGACTACGAAAACCTGATCATCTCCTACGAAAACGGCGCGCCCCTGCGGCTCAAGGACGTGGCCACGGCGGTTCAGGACGCCGAGAACATCAACCAGGCGGCCTGGATAGGCGCCACGCCGGCCATATTGCTGAACATCCAGCGCCAGCCCGGCGCCAACGTCATCGACGTGGTCGACCGGGTCGAGGCCATGCTGCCTTCGCTCAAGCAGTCCTTGCCGGTGGGCGTGGATGTCAGCGTCGCCGCCGACCGCACGCAGACCATACGCGATTCGGTCAATCACGTGCAGTACGAAATGATGCTGGCGATTTTCCTGGTGGTGCTCGTCACGTTTGTTTTCCTGCGCAGCTGGCGGGCCACCTTCATTCCCAGCGTGGTCGTGCCGTTGTCGCTGGTGGGCACGTTCGCCATCATGTATCTGGCCGGCTTCAGCGTGAACAACCTGACCCTCATGGCCCTGACCATCGCCACGGGTTTCGTGGTCGACGACGCGATCGTTATGATCGAAAACATCGCGCGCTACATCGAAGCGGGCGAAACCGCCTTGCAGGCGGCCTTGAAGGGCGCGTCGCAGATCGGCTTCACGCTGGTGTCGCTAACCCTGTCCCTGATCGCCGTGCTGATCCCGCTGCTGTTCATGAGCGATGTCATCGGCCGCCTGTTCAGCGAGTTCGCCATCACGCTGGCCGTGGCGATTCTGCTGTCGCTGGTCATCTCGCTGACCTTGACCCCCATGATGTGCTCGCGCCTCTTGCGGCCCGAGTCCGAAATGAAATACGGGCGCTTTCAGCGCAAGATGGGTGAATTCATAGACTGGCTGATTCACAAGTACGACCAGGGCCTGCAGGTCGTGCTGTCCCATCAGCGCATCACGCTGTGGGTGGCGCTGGGCACCTTTGTCGTAACGGCCTTGCTGTATCTTGTCGTGCCCAAAGGCTTCTTCCCGCAGCAGGACACCGGGCTCATCCAGGCCATCAGCCAGGCGCCGCAAACCGTTTCCTTCAGCTCCATGGCAAAGCGCCAGCAGCAGGCGGTGGACGCCATATTGAAGGATCCGGGCGTCGAGGCGGTGTCGTCGTTCATCGGTATAGACGGCACCAATTCCACGCTCAATACCGGGCGCATGCAAATCGCCCTGAAGCCCGTGAGCGAGCGCAGCGACAACGCGCAAACCATTATCGAACGGTTGAATGCCCAGTTGAAGAAACTGCCGGATATTCAGGTGTTCATGCAGCCGGTGCAGGACCTTAGCGTGGAAGACCGCATCAGCCGCACGCAATACCAGATGACGCTGTCGGATCCGGACAGCGCCAATCTGGTCGAATGGGTGCCCAAGCTGGTGGCGGCCCTGAATCAGCTTCCGCAATTGTCCGAGGTGACGGACGACCTGCAGAGCAATGGGCTGCAAACGGTGCTAAGCATAGACCGCGATGCGGCGGCCCGCCTGGGCATTACCAACTCCACCATCGACGAGGCGCTTTACGACGCTTTTGGGCAGCGGCTGATTTCCACCATTTTCACGCAATCCACGCAATACCGGGTCGTGCTCGAGGTCGCGCCGCGCTTCAGGCAGGATCCGGCCGCGTTGTCGCAGATCTATGTGGCAACCTCCACCGGCGCGCCGGTTCCCCTGACCAGCATCGCCAAGGTTCAGGAAACCAGCACCCTGCTCGCCGTCGAACGGCTGGGGCAGTTTCCGGCGGCCACCATCTCGTTCAACCTGGCCAAGGGCGCGGCGTTGTCGAGCGCCGTCGACGCCATTGCGCAGGCCGAGGCCAAGCTGAACATGCCGGCCTCCATCGAAACCAACTACCAGGGCGCGGCCAGGGCTTTCCAGGCCTCGCTGAGCAGCACGCTATGGCTGTTGCTGGCGGCCGTGGCGGCCATGTACATCGTGCTGGGCATTCTGTACGAAAGCT
>JBEBXF010000079.1:0-10766 GCA_040391725.1 Eoetvoesiella caeni
CAATGCCCGTAAAAACCAGGTTCTTCCTGTCGGCGCGTATCCGGAGCAGCAGTCCCGCCCAGGTGCCTGTGAGGCAGGAGATAATGGCCGGGAAGGTACTCAGCACCCCCTCCGGATCCCAGGGCCGGGTGCTTGACCAGGTGCTGCGTTCGGGGGTGGAACAAGGCCTTTTCCGCGGCGACATCAGCGCCCGCGACCTGTATATCGAAATCGCGGCGCTGGGCTATTTTTATTTATCCAATCATTACACCCTCAGCGTTTTCCTCAATTCCAATTTGCGGGGCCTGGGCGAACTGGAGCATTGGCGAACCTTCATCACCGACATCGCCCTGCGCTCGGTCGTGCGCCTGCCCGGCGATTGAGCCGCGGCCGGCCGGGCGCGTGGGCGGAGCCCCGCCTTCCCGCTGAAAATTCTTGCCGCCCATGCGCTTTTAGGCTATGATCGGCAATAAATGTAGTAACCGCTACAATTTTTAGTAAACGCTACATTAAATACACAATGATGCCAGGCTCCCGAGCGGTCGGAATCGACCCGGGCGCCATGGGCGAGACGATACGCAAGGAGCGGACGGCAATGATGACTGAGCATACGAAAGTGGATCACAGCATGGAAAACATCGATTCGCTGGAACCGACTTCGGCCGGGCCCACCGTACTCGAAAAATCCAAGCCGCGTAGCGCCAACATGGCGGGCAACAAGGTCGAATGCAATGCCTGTCCGGTGTTGTGCCAGATTACCGAAGGCCGCACGGGCGCCTGCGACCGCTGGGGCAATGTCGACGGCGTGCTTACCCGTGTCGACCCCGTGGTCGTCATGCGCCGGCTGTCCGGCAAAGACGCTTCCGGCCAGACAGCCATTGCCGGTGAAGCGACGACCGGCGGCGAATCGGGCAATTCCGATACCGATCTGTTCGTCAGCGGCGTGGCGTCGGGCACCACCTACCCCGACTACAAGCCGGCGCCTTTCATCGTGGCTTCCAAGGCGCGTGGCGTCGATATGGTGACGGTAGTCACCGAAGGCATATTCAGCTATTGCAGCTTCAAGGTAAAGATCGACACCGACCGCTACCTGGGGCCGGAGCAGTCCAACATCCGCCACAAGGGCGAGATCGTCGGCCACGTCACCACGGCGGAATACGGTTCGCAAATGCTGTCGCTGGGCGGGGTGCACCATCTTACGGGCGGCAGCAAGAAAGAAGGCCGCATCACCTGCGACGTCATGATGGCCCTGGGCAACAAGCAGGCCGTTGAACTCACCATCGACGGCGGTGCGCAGCTCGTGGTGCAGGCGGGCAAGGCCCCCATTGTGGACGGCAAGGAAGAGCAGCGCATGCGCGTCGGCTGCGGCTCGGCCACCATAGGCATCTTCGCCAAGCAGTGGTTCGGCCATGTCGACGAGGTCATCGTGGTGGACGACCACATCACCGGCGTGCTTACCGAGCATCAGGCCGGCCGCTGTCTGGATACCGTGCCGTCGGGCATCAAGATGAAGGGCCGCCGTTCCACGCCGGGCCGCTATTTCCAGGTGGCCAATCCGGGCAATGGCTGGGGCGGCACCGATATTTCAGACCCGCTTTCCATCATCGAGGGCTTCGATCCCAAGGTGGCGCATCCCGGGCTGCGTCTGCTCATAACCTCGACCACCGGCGAGCACGCCGAGTATTTCGAGCTGGACGAAGCGCTTCAGCCGCAGCCCAAGCCCATGCCCGCCCCATTGCAGAAGGTGGTGGATCGCATCGGCGAGAATTGCGAACCCTCGCTTTGCAGCGTCATGTTCCTGGGCGGGGCCGGCGGCTCGCTGCGGGCCGGCGTTACCGAGAACCCCATCTGGCTGACCAACTCCATCAAGCAGTCGCTGACCAACGTGACGTGCGGCGGGGCGCCGGCCTATGTATGGGCCGGCGGCGGCATCACGGTCATGGTCGACGTCATGCGCATGCCCGACAATTCCTTCGGCTATGTGCCGACTCCGGCCATCGTGGCGCCCATCGAGTTCACCATGGCGCTGGCCGACTACGAGCGGCTGGGCGGGCATATGGGCAATGTGCGCACGATCGACGAAATCATGAAGACCGATCATCACCATCGCATCGTCGACTGGCACGACCCGGCCAGTCCATGGCCCCTAGGCAACAAGCCTATGTTGGCCTAAGCAGCCATGGCTGAGGCGGCCGTGGCGACCATGCAGGAGCCTGTCGTCGCGCCTTCGGGCGCGATGCGGCTTGCGCTGGACGACGGCCGCTGGCATTTCCAGCATGGCCCCATCGATCTGATCATCCAGGCCGGCGGCAACGCCGACGCCGTGCGTCGCGCCACTGAAAACGCCTGGTTGCGCTTTGGCGCCGTCCTGCCCGAACTGGTGTCCGAGCTGGCGCAATTGCGCCAGCCGGTGCGCGGCGCAAATACCTTGCAAGGGCCGATGGCGCGCCGCATGCACGAAGCCTGCGGGCCGTACAGCGCCCAATTCATCACTCCGATGGCGGCGGTGGCCGGCGCGGTGGCCGACGAGATCATCGCGTTCTTTCGCAACGAGGCCGGCGTCGAGCGCGCCTACGTCAATAATGGCGGAGACATCGCCCTGCATCTTTCGGCCGGCCAGAGCTACAAGGTTGGCCTGTTCACGGATCTTTCCCGTTTCGATGGCTCCGACGAGCTTCAGCTCGACGGCGGTTTCGTCATCGATGCGGCGCTGCCGGTGCGCGGCATTGCCACCAGCGGCTGGCGCGGCCGCAGTTTCAGCCTGGGCATCGCCGACAGCGTCACGGTGCTTGCCGCGAACGCGGCGGCGGCCGACGCGGCCGCCACCATCGTCGCCAATGCTGTTTACAGCGACCATCCCGCCGTGCGGCGGGCGCCGGCCTCCAGTCTTAAGGACGACACCGACCTGGGCGATTTGCCCGTGACCGTCGAGGTGGGCGATCTGCCGCGCAACGAGGTGCAGGCCGCGCTGGAAAAAGGCGTGGCAAAGGCCGGCGCCCTGCTGCGCCTGGGGGTGATACACGGCGCCGTGCTGGCCTTGCGCGGGCAAATGAGCGTCGTTGGATTGGATGAATTGAACCGCAAGTTCCTGTCCGGGGGCGCGGCAAATGATTGAACATCACGAGTACAAGAGGAAGCGTATGTCAGAGTTGATCGAGGTGCGTACCGTTCTTACGCAGGCGGAGACGATTTATCACGAGTTCGGCCCGGTGGCCGGCAAGCCGCTTATCCGCGGCGCCGTGGCGGCGGTGCTCAAGAATCCCTATGCGGGCCGCTACGAGCCGAATATCCTGCCCATGATGGAAGAGCTCAACGCGGTGGGTCTGGAAATGGCGCACAGGCTGGTGGCTGCCATGGGGGTTCAGGCCGACGACATCGAAGGCTACGGCAAGGGCGCCATCGTGGGCGCCGCCGGCGAGCTCGAGCACGGCGCTTTGTGGCATGTGCCGGGCGGCTACGCCATGCGCGAACTGCTGGGCTGGAAGGGCGACCGGGACAGCTACAAGCAGGGCCAGGGCGGCGGCCAGAAGGGCCTGGAAGCGGGCCGCGCGCTTTCCATCGTGCCTTCGACGAAGAAGGTCGGGGCGCCCGGCACGAAGCTGGATGTGCCCTTGACCCACGTTACGGCCAGCTATGTGCGCGGCCACTTCGACGCCATCGAAGTCTACGTGCCCGGCGCGCCGGCGGCCGACGAGGTGGTTTTCATTCTGGTCATGTCCACCGGCGCGCGCATCCACGAGCGCGTCGGCGGCCTCAAGCCGGAACAGATCAGCAAGTTCGACGGCTTGCGTTGACAGGGCCGCGCGGGCCGGGCGGCCCGGCGCAAAAACTTGAACAGAGAGGACAACATCATGAAAGCAAAGATTCGCAAACTGGTTGTGGTGGTCGACGAGACCCGCATTGAAATGAACAAGGAAGTAAAACCCGCCACGCGGCGCGCAGTGGCCATGGCCGTCATCGAGAACCCCTTCGCGGGCAAGTATGCCGAGAACCTCGAAGAGCTTTCCGATATCGGCGAAGAGCTGGGCGGGCTGCTGGGCGACAAGTGCGTGCAGGCCCTGGGCATCCAGCCCGGCCAGGCCGAAAGCTACGGCAAGGGCGCCATCGTGGGCGAGGCCGGCGAGCTGGAGCACGCCGCGGCCATTCTGCATCCCAAGCTGGGCAAGCCCTTGCGCAAGGCGGTTGAAAAGGGCGCCGCCCTGGTGCCTTCGGCCAAGAAGATGGGCGGCCTGGGCACGGCCATCGACGTGCCCCTGGGCCACAAGGACGCCGCGTTCGTGCGCAGCCATTTCGACGCCATGGAGGCGCGCGTGTCCGATGCGCCCCGCGCCAACGAAATCGTGGTGGCCGTGGCGGTGACCGATTCGGGCCGGCCGCTGCCGCGCATAGGCGGCCTGCAGGTCAGTGAAATCAAGGGCGAAGACGGCTTGCGCTAAGCCTGCTTGAAAAGGAGATTGCAATGGCTGTATCTGTACAAGAAGCCAAATCGGGCAAAGTGGTCATCAAGAACGTCGGACTGATGTTGTCCGGCGACATGGAAAACCCCATCCTCGACGCCGACACCATCGTCGTCAACGACGGCCGCATCGCCGCCGTCGGCCGCTACAAGGATTGCGACGTCGAGGGCGCCAAAACGGTGATCGACTGTCGCGGCACGGCGGTATCCCCGGGGTTGATCGATTCCCACGTGCACCCCGTGGCGGGCGACTGGACGCCGCGCCAGAACCAGTTGAGCTGGATCGAGTCTTCGCTGAACGGCGGAGTCACCACCATGATTTCCGCCGGCGAGGTGCATTACCCCGGCCGGCCCAAGGACATTCTTGGGCTGAAGGCGCTGGCCATCACCTCGCAGCGTGCCTTCGATAATTTCCGCCCCGGCGGGGTCAAGGTGCATGCGGGCGCGCCGGTCATCGAAAAAGGCATGGTCGAATCCGATTTCAAGGAATTGGCCGAATCGGGCGTGAAGCTGCTGGGCGAAATCGGCCTGGGCAGCGTCAAGGCCGGCGACGAAGCCCGCCAGATGGTCGCCTGGGCGCGCAAGTACGGCATTCAAAGCACCATCCACACGGGCGGACCGTCCGTTCCGGGTTCGGGCTTCATCGACAAAGACGTGGTTCTGGAGGCCGACTCCGACATCATCGGCCACATCAACGGCGGCCATACCTCGCTGCCCTACAAGCAGGTGTGCGAACTGTGCGAACGCTCGTCGCGCGGCATCGAACTGGTGCATAACGGCAACGAACGCATCGCCATTCTCACTGCTCGCCACGCGCACGAGCTCAAGTGCCTGCATCGCGTCATTCTCGGCACCGACGGGCCGGCGGGTTCCGGCGTGCAGCCGCTGGGCATCCTGCGCATGGTGGCGCAGCTCTCCAGCCTGGCCGACATCCCCGCCGAAATCGCCTTCTGTTTCGCCACGGGCAACACCGCCCGCATGCGCGGCCTGGATTGCGGCCTGATCGAGGTGGGGCGCAGCGCGGACTTCGTGTTCATGGATCGCGCCCAGCACACGGCCGGCGCCAATTTGCTGGAAAGCGTGCAACTGGGCGACCTGCCCGGCGTGGGCATGGTCATGATCGATGGTATCGTGCGTTGCCAGCGCAGCCGCAACACCCCGCCCGCCACCGAAGTGCCGGTGGTCGAACATTAATCAGCCCGGAGAAACACAGGCATGGCAGCAGCATTGCAAGGCGTGACGGTCCTCGATCTGTCCCGCATTTTGGCCGGCCCCTGGTCGACGCAGAATCTGGCCGACTTGGGCGCCGACGTCATCAAGGTCGAGCGCCCCGGACAAGGCGACGATACCCGCAGTTGGGGGCCTCCCTTCGTCCAGGGCGTGGACGAGGGCGTCAAGGATGCTGCTTATTATTTCTGCTGCAACCGCGGCAAGCGCTCGGTAACACTCGACTTCACGGTGGAGCAGGGTCGCACCGTATTGCTGGAGCTGGTTCGCAAGGCCGACGTGCTGGTCGAAAACTACAAGGTCGGGGGCTTGAAGAAATACGGGCTGGACTACGACAGCCTTTCCAAGGTCAACCCGGGGCTTGTTTATTGTTCCATTACCGGCTTCGGCCAGACGGGGCCCTACGCCGAGCGTCCCGGCTATGATGCGCTGGTTCAGGCCATGGGCGGGCTCATGAGCATTACCGGCGAACCCGACAGCACGCTTGGCGGCGGGCCGCAGAAAGTGGGCGTGGCGGTGGTGGACGTCCTGACCGGCCTGTATGCGACATCGGCCATTCTGGCCGCGCTTTACCATCGCACGCAATCCGGTCAGGGCCAGCACATCGACATCGCCCTGCTCGACGTGCAGGTTGCCGCGCTGGCCAATCAGGCCAGCAACTACGTGTTGGGCGGCCTGGTTCCCCAGCGCATCGGCAGCGCGCACCCGTCCATCGTGCCGTATCAGCCTTTCGCCTGCGCCGACGGCCACGTCATGCTGGCCATCGGCAACGACACGCAGTTTGCGGCGTTTTGCCGCGCGGCGGGCTGCGAAGGCCTGGCGCAGGACGAACGCTTCCGCAGCAATGCATTGCGGGTTCAGAATCGCGAGGCGCTGATTGGCCTGCTGCACGAAAGAATGAGCCTGAAGACCGTGGATCAGTGGTGCCAGGTTGCCATCGAAAGTGGTTTTCCTTGTGGGCCCATCAATACCATCGACCGCGTGTTCGCCGACCCGCAGGTGCAGGCGCGATCCATGCGGGTAAGCGTGCCGTCCCAGGGCTATGGCGACGTCGACCTGGTGGCAAGCCCCATGCGCTTTTCCGGCACGCCCATCAGCTACGAGTCCGGGCCGCCTTCGTTGGGCCAGGATACCGAGGTTGTATTGGGCGAACTGGGCCTGGACGCGGCGGCGATCGCGGCCTTGCGGGAGGCCAAAGCCATTTAGGCTTCAGGGCTTCAGCATTCGGCGGCTACTTCAAGACCGACTTCAGCAGCAGGTCGCTGACGTATCCCGCCCAGGCGTCCACATTGTCCTGTTCCATGAGGTCGGTGTTCAGGAAGGACGAGAAGGTGTAGCGGTTGGAGACGTAAAAGTACCCCAGCGACGTCATGGCGATGTACAGCTTTTCGCAATCGACGTCGTTGCGGAACTTGCCCATTTCGGCGCCGCGCTGGACGACCTGCTTGAGAATGGCGATGGCCGGCCTGGCGTATTGGTCGGCGGTCTTGGACTTGGCGATGTGCTTGCCTTTGTGCAGGTTCTCGGTGCCGAGCAGCACGATGATTTCCGGGTTGGCCAGGTAGTACCGGAACGGAAACTCGACGATTTTCCGCAGCGAGCCGACCGGATCGCTTAAATCCAGCGGCAGTTTTTGCTCGGCCTCGAAGATGTCTTTGTAGGCGGCTTCCAGCACTTCGACGAACAATTTTTCCTTGCTGCCGAAATAATAATAAATGAGGCTGTCGTACGATTTGGCCGCTTTCGAGATTTTGTCGACGCGCGCGCCGTCGTAGCCGTCTTTGGAGAAGATTTTCTTGGCTGCCCGCAGGATATTGCCCCGTGTGGTCTTGGCGGAGCGGGGACGCGGTTTTTTTTCCGTGGCGACGGTGATGTCGGGCGTGCTCTCGATGCCGGATGCTTGCGGTTCGTCGTCTCGGGCTGTCATGTGATGGGTTTTCTCGTAAGGGGAAAAAATCAGCGTTCAGTCTAAAGCACAGCTGTAAGCCTTTGCAACCACGGGCCTTCGCCTATACCGGACCGATTTCGCCCGGTGGCAAAAAAAAGCTTTTCATCTTGCTCCAAGTCAGTATACTATACCCATTAATGTAGTGAGCACTAAATAAATTAAATTGGATTTTCGGCAGGTGGATCCAACGGTTGAAGCCGTGCCGGCCCTGAAGAAGGAGGAAACATGGATGCAATCAAAACGGATGTGGTGATCATCGGCGCGGGGCCTTGCGGCCTGTTTTCGGTGTTCGAGCTCGGGCTGCTGGATCTCAAGTGCCACGTGGTGGACGTGCTGGACAAGCCGGGCGGCCAATGCGCCGAGTTCTACCCCGAAAAACCCATTTACGATATTCCGGGCACGCCTTCG
Source organism: Eoetvoesiella caeni (assembly GCA_040391725.1). Classification (GTDB taxonomy): domain Bacteria; phylum Pseudomonadota; class Gammaproteobacteria; order Burkholderiales; family Burkholderiaceae_B; genus Eoetvoesia; species Eoetvoesia caeni_A. Next base: position 8,019 of record JBEBXF010000079.1, read on the forward strand.
TGTACCGGCCAGGAACTGACCGACAGGCTGCTGCAGCAGATCCGCCCGTTCGACCCCGAGTTCCATTACGGCGAAATGGTCGAGTCGCTGGAAAAGCTGGAAAACGGCAACTGGCTGTTGCGCACCGACGGGGGCAAGGTGTTCGAGGCGCCCGTCGTCGTCATCGCGGCGGGCGGCGGCAGCTTCATGCCCAAAAAGGTAACCCTGCCCAATGCGGCCGAATTCGAAGGCAAGTCGCTGTTCTACGCGGTGCGCAAGATGGAAAACTTCCGCGACAGAAAGTTGTTGATCGTGGGTGGCGGCGATTCGGCGCTGGACTGGACGCTGAACCTGCAGCCGCTGGCCAAATCCACCACCCTGATGCACCGCCGCCAGGAGTTTCGCGCCGCGCCCGATTCGGTCAACAAAGCCTTCGGCATGGTCGATGCGGGCGGGTTGTCGTTCATTGCCGGCAATCTGAGCGGCCTGCATGGCAGCGACGGACAGCTCGAAGCCGTGAGCATCAAGCCCACCGAAGGCGGCGAGGAAATCCGTCACGAATGCGACAACCTGCTGGTGTTCTACGGCCTGACCATGAAGCTGGGCCCGATTGCCGGCTTCGGCCTGAACTTGCACGAGAACCGGATCGTGGTCGACACCGAAAAGTTCGAGACCAGCGTCCCCGGCATTTTCGCCATCGGCGACATCAATTGGTATCCGGGCAAGCTCAAGCTGATTCTGTCGGGCTTCCACGAGGCCGCGCTCATGGCCCAGCAGGCCAAGCGCATTGCCCATCCCGGACAGAAAGTGCTGTTCCAGTACACCACGACGTCCACCGCGCTGGTCAGCAAGCTGGGGGTGGCGGCATGAAGATCAACGTCATAGACCGCGAAGGCAGGCAGCACGAGCTGGAAGCCACGCCTGGCTGGAAAGTCATGGAGGTCATCCGCGAGGCGGGGCTGGACATCAAGGCCGAATGCGGCGGCTGTTGCGTCTGTTCCACCTGTCATGTCTACGTGGACGAAGCGTGGCTGGATCGCCTGCCGGCCATCGAAGAAGACGAAGAGGAAATCCTGGACGACGCCTGCGAGCTGAAACCGGCATCGCGGCTGTCGTGCCAATTGAAAATGGCCGAGGAGCTGGACGGCCTGACTGTTACCTTGGCCCCGGAGTGGGCGTAAACAAAGATTCGGAGGACATATGGCTGAGTACGTATTGAACACCTGGTATCCGCTGGCATGGTCGCGCGACATCACCGCCGGCGGGCTGCACAAGCGGCGCATCGTGGCGAAGGACCTGGTGCTGTATCGCAATAGCGCCGGCAAGGTCGTGGCGCACCTGGACATGTGTCCGCACCGCATGCTGCCCTTGTCGCAGGGCCGGCTCAAAGGCGATGCGCTGGAGTGCGGCTATCATGGGTTGCAGTTCGACTGTTCGGGCAAGTGCGTGCGCGTGCCGGGGCAGGACATCATTCCGTCCAATGCGTCGGTCGCCACCTATCCGACCCACGAAAACATGGGGCTGGTCTGGGTATGGATGGGCGATCACGCCCTGGCCGATACCTCTTTGGTTTACGACCTGCCGCAATATCACGACGCGAACTGGAGCGCGGTGGAGGGCGACGCGCTGGAGATCGGCTGCCATTACCTTAATCTGGCCGATAACCTGTGCGATCCCGCCCATGTGAACTTCGTGCACCTGACCACCCTGGGTTCGGCGGCCGGCGAGGACGTGCCCGTGCATCACGAGAAGCAGGATGGCGGTCTGGTGACGTGGCGCTGGATCAACGATGCGCCGGCCATTCCGCTGTTCCAGAAGTTCGGCAATTTCAAGGGCCATGTGGATCGCTGGCACTACTATCACTACCATGCGCCCAGCATCGCGGTCATCGATTTTGGCAGCGCGGCGACCGGAACGGGCGCGCAAGAGGGCAACCGCGACGATTGCATCCAGATCTACGCCTGTCACTTCATGACGCCCGTCGACGAAAACACCACCATCGACCATTGGCTGCACGTCAAGAATTTCAGCGCCGACGAGGCCACCAACAAGGCGCTGTCGGCCGAGTTCCGCTCGGCCTTCCAGGAAGACAAGGGCATTCTCGAAGCCATCCACATCAACGAACGCAAGTATCCCGACCATCGTCCCTTGAAGCTGGCCATCGACGCTTCGCCCACGCGCATGAGAAAAATGGTGCAGTCCATGATCGCGGCCGAGTCGGCTCCGAAGAAAGAAGAGGCGCTGGCTTGATGGCGGCGGTCGACAACGGCGGGGCGGCCGCATCCGCCAATGGCGAGTTTCCGTTCTTGCTGGGCTGCAATGGGCGCGGCGTCCAGGTGTCGTCGCTGGACAAGCCGGTTTCACTGGACGAACTGCCCATCGACGAGCAGTTCCGTCTGGTGAAGGAGTCGGGGGTCTTCGATTATTTCGATCGCATACCGCTGCGCGATAACTTCGCCGAATACGAGCGGGCCATGCAAAAGTACGACCTGCCCGTGCATACGGCAAGCTGGTTCTACATGCTGGGCCGCGACGATTCCCTGATGTACGACAACCTGGAAATCTGCCGCGATGTGGGCGCCAAGTGCCACAACATCATGACCTTCACGCATCATGCCGACGGCCATGTCCTCACGGATGACGAACTCGTGGCGCACTACATGGATGTCTACGAGCGCGGCCTCAAGCTGGGCGTTGAGCAGTCGTTCGAGCTGCATGTGAACATGTGGACCGAGAGCATGGCGCGCGTGACGCCCATCGCGCGGCGCA
>JBEBXF010000080.1:0-10747 GCA_040391725.1 Eoetvoesiella caeni
AGGGTTCCCTGGTTTCGAAGGAACCATGGATATCGAACTGGGTTCCGAATTCCTGGGGCCGGGTCTGGTTATTACGTTTTTCCATTTTTATACCAGTGCCTCCAAGGGCGACCGTGCATTGCTGGGGATATCCAATCATCTTCATGGCGTTACCCCCGAAACCGCCACGACTTCGCACGACTTCAGCGGCATCTGCCGCAATTTCCATACCGAGTCGGCGCAGTTCGATGCGTGGCTTAAAAAAGCCGTCGAAGACACGCGCGAGGAAGACGTCTTTGCCCTCGAGCAGATCGAGCCGCTCTTGGAGCGATACGCGAACGTCAAGACCGAACTCTCGGGGGTGTGCGATGTGGGTGCGACATGGGTGCGCCGAAAGATAGGGGCAATGCTGGATGCGGAGGGTTCGGGTTCTTAGTGTGAGCGGCGCCCGCTGGGAATTCCACCGCAAGAATCGGATTCTTTGCGATGGGATTCGGGTTTAAGCTGTCGTCATGAATCAAGATTTCAGGATGGCGACCATGAATACCAGCGTTTTGACTTCTGTGGAATATTCGACGGACGAAGCCCGTTGGCGGGCTGTCCGGCAGCGTGACGCCGCGGCGGACGGTTGTTTTGTTTATGCGGTGCGCACCACCGGTGTGTATTGCCGCCCCGGCTCGTCCGCGCGTCTGCCCAAGCGGGAGAACGTGGAGTTTTTCGATACGGCCGAGGCGGCCGAGGCGGCGGGCTATCGCCCCAGCCGCCGTGCCGGCGAGGGCGCCGGGCAGACGGAACTTGTAGCACGGGCCTGCCGGCTGATCGAGTCCGCCCAGACGCCGCCGAATCTGGATGCACTGGCGGCCCAGGCGGGCATGAGCCCCTTTCATTTTCATCGTGTGTTCAAGGCGGAAACCGGGCTGACGCCCAAGGCCTATGCCTCGGCCTATCGGGCCCGCAAGCTGCGCGAAGAACTGAGTGTGGCGGGAACATCGGTTACGGATGCGATCTACGGCGCTGGGTTCAATTCCAACAGCCGGTTCTACGAGGCTTCGGAACGGTTGCTGGGCATGCGGGCTCGCGATTACCGGGCCGGCGGCACGGGCGCGGTCATCCGGTTTGCGGTGGGTCAGTGTTCGCTGGGCGCCATCCTGGCCGCCCAGAGCCAGCGGGGTATTTGCGCCATTTTGCTGGGCGAGGATCCGGAGGAGTTGGTGCGCAGCCTGCAGGATCAGTTTCCCAGGGCGCAACTGCTTGGCGGCGATGCGGGCTTCGAACAGGTGATGGCCCAGGTCGTGGGCTTTATCGACGCGCCGTCGATAGGCTTGAATTTGCCGCTGGACGTGCAAGGCACGGCATTCCAGGAGCGGGTCTGGCAGGCGCTGCGCGAGATTCCGCCCGGGGCCACGGCAAGCTACGCCGAGATCGCCGAACGCATCGGCGCGCCCAAGGCCGTGCGCGCGGTTGCGGGGGCCTGCGCGGCCAACCATATTGCCGTGGCCATTCCCTGCCACCGTGTGGTGCGGCGCGACGGGCAGCTCTCGGGCTATCGCTGGGGGGTGGATCGCAAACGCGAGCTGTTGCGGCGGGAGGCTGTCGTTACAGTAATCGGAACTGTGGCGGACGATACGCCGTAGCACCTTCAGGCGCCGGTCGATAGCGGCGCATCTGGCTTCATGTACGGGTTTGGCGCGCCGGGCGGCTTGGTCAACTACGTTACCAAAAACCCTACGGACGAACCGGTGCGCGCCGTGACCCTGGAAGACACCTCGAATAGCCTATAGCGTGAAAGCGTGGATTTGGGCGTGCGTGCAACGATGGCCGGTCGGCTAGCTACTCAGAAAATCTTTTTGCAGTTTCGTCATGATTTTTCTTAGCGCCGTCGCTTCGCGGCTGCTAAGGCAATTCAGCATGTCTCTTTCGAGTTCAAGGGCAAGCGGTGTTATGGCTAGAAAAACCCGCTGGCCCTGTTTAGTCAAGGCAAGCGGCTTGCGCCGCTTATCATCGTTCGCGACCGTACGGGTTAGAAGGCCCTTCTTAAGCAGGCATTTCACAGCACGGTGGATGGCTACTTCGTCCAGTCTGGTGCTTTCGGAAATCTCTCCTGCCGACAGACCGACTTTGTTGCCAAGAAAGGCAACGACCCTCCATTCTGGGATTGTTAGGTTGAATGGTTCACCGTATTGACTCATCAACGCCTGACTAAGGTAGCCGGACAACACCGAGAATTGATAAGGGAGATAGTCGTCGAGCTTCAACTCATCAAGCTGGTGGCTTGCCTCGCTTTGGGGTGCCAATTCAGTACGGCGATTTCTGTCTTTTTTTGGAACCATAGTGGTCTTTATGCGGTGGAATGGGGTAGGGCGATTGTAAGCGTAATGTGTTCCTGATCGTTGCGAAACTAGGCTTGCAACTTTCTTCGAAGCTCGATAATATACTTACAAATGAAAGTAATTGGATTGATAATAAGCTTACCGAGGAGACAAGATGGAATTTTTTAAGCAGTCAGCTGCGATTGCAGTTCTAGCGCTTGCAACGGTTACCGTAGCTCATGCTGATATCAAAGTGGGCATTACGCTCGCTTTGACGGGACCAGCGGCATCAGCCGGTTTGCCCCAAAAAAATACGGTGCCTCTCCTCCCGATGGAGATAGGAGGGGAAAAGGTGCGATATATCGTTCTCGATGATGGAACCGACCCGACGAATGCGGTAAAGAACGCGAAGAAGCTGGTCTTCGAAGACAAGGTCGACCTTTTGATCGGTTCTACGGCGACACCAGGAACCATTGCCGTCGCCGGAGTGGCATTGGAGACGCAAACACCGCATATTGGTTTGGCTGCATTCGACTTGCCGCTGGAGCAGGAAAAATGGAGTTTCAAGTCTCCCTGGTCGTTCCAGATTGCCGCAGATGGTGTTGTCGAGCGTATCAAGGAAAATGGTGGCAAAACCATAGGCTTTATCGGCTTTTCCGATTCGTTGGGTGAGACCTGGCTTCAGGCGATCAGCAAAGCGGCAAAGGCGGCGAACATCCGTATTGTGGCCGTCGAGCGGTTCAACCGTACCGATACGTCGGTGCTATCGCAAGCCCTGAAGGTGGTAGCCGCCAAACCCGATGCGGTGGTTGTGGGTGCGACTTCCGCAGCGGCGGCAGTGCCTCAATTGGCAATCGTTGACCGAGGCTATAAAGGGCCTATATATCATACGCACGCGACTGCCACGCCCGATTTCATCCGTATGGCTGGAAAGGCCGCCGAAGGTGCAATCATGCCAGCCTTCCCTATTGTTGTAGCAGAACAGCTTTCCGATACATTTCCTGGCAAGGCTCAGGCGATGGCATTCGTGCGTGCGTATGAAGGGACGTATGGTATCAATACACGCACGAACTTCGCGGCGCATTTATGGGATGCTGCGTTGCTATTGAAAGCGGCCGCTCCGTCGGCACTTGCAAAGGCAACTCCAGGAACGGCCAAATTCCGTGCAGCTTTGCGTGACTCGCTCGAGAGTATAAAAAATCTTCCGGTGAGTAATGGCGTAGTTTCGATGTCACCAACAGATCATAATGGCTTCAACAGCCAAGCGAGGGTCATGGTTCAGGTCAAGGACGGAAAGTTCCAGATAATCCAAGCCCAATAGTGTTGAGGATAGTGCAATGGAATTCAAAGAGAGTTGGCAAAGCGCGCTCGACAATCTGTGCGATCGTGTTTTGAGCATAAGAAGTGCTATTGGCGATGAATGGCCATATCATAGCGACCCCGAACAGGATGTTTGGGATACCACTTCCGATGGCGATTGGTGTGGAGGCCATTGGGTGGAGTGTTTGCGTATTGCGGGCGAGCTACTTGGTAGGCAGGATTTGCTTGATGAATCGGCCGCGCGTACAGAGAGGCTGCGTCAGTATCTCGAGCGCGACGATATGTTCCGCGCCCATCGATTTTATTATTCCGCTGCGCGACAATATGCGTGGACTGGTGAGTCCAAGTTTCGCACGTTGGCGTTGGCGGGAGCCTACTCGGTTCGATCCATGGCCATAGCGTCCAATGGGGCCATGCCTATCGGCACTCAGGTTCAGGTTCGCTCCACGACGATTTCGGGGCGGGACAAGGTCTGCATCGACAATGTTCATCCCAATCTGATTCTCGACTGGTGGGCATACAAGGAAACCGGAGACAGTACATTTATCGAGGGTGCGCGCAAGCATCTTGACCTGTCCATTCGTGACTTTGTCCTTGATGATGGCTCTACGCTTGAGTTCATCGACTACGACGTCCAGACCGGTAAAAAACTGAAGCACTATACGCTGCTCGGTGCGCATGATGACAGTTGCTGGTCTCGCGGGCAGGCCTGGGCGATTGCCGGCTACTTGCGTGCCTGGGAAGAGCTTCGTGAACCACGTTATCTGGCGATGGGGAAAAAATTGCTGGGTTATTGGATTTCCAATTCGAATGAGCATCGGATTCCGCCATGGGATTTCAAGGATCCCAAGATAAAGGAATCGCCGCAGGCAGTGCCGTTGGATACATCGGCAGCGGCGATCGTTGCCGAACAGTTGGCGCGGATTTCTATATTGCAGTCATTGCCGCGCGAGGCGAAGGAGGTGTCGGATCTGACCGAGTCCTTTATAGATGGGCTGCTGAGTTATGTGACGAATCGGGACGATAATGATAATAAGCCGGCTGGCATTCTTCTTGAGGGGTGTTTCAATCAGCCCAAAACTTACGCGAATCGAAGCGAGTTGATCTGGGGAACGGCTTACCTGCTATTTGCGCTGTATTATTTGAAAACCGGCCGGGTCGTTGAATGAGCCCGGGCGTCAAGAATAAGCGGGAAAAATTTTTAAGAGAATCCGGCTTTGCCCTGGACGAACCGCAGCAAGAAGGCGGTGTTTTCGAGTTGGCGCTGCTTGTGTTGAAAGATATGGAAGGCATTGCCGAGCGCTTTGAGTCGGCGTTTTCCGAAGCTGTGGTGTTGCTTGAAAATGCGCCTGGATATCGCTCGCATTGTCTGACAAAATGTCTTGAGACGACTCGCCAGTATGCGCTGATCGTTGAGTGGGAGTCCTTATCTCATCATATCGAAGGGTTCCGGGAGTCGGCGGCATACCCTCAATGGAAGACCTCGCTGGGATTGTATATACAGCCAGGCACATGGGTCAGGCATTTCAGGCCGGTGACATAAGAGTAGGTGCAGGAAGTCGGCTGCTTTGATGGTATTTATATTTGACAGAGGAATGTGCAATGGCCGATTTATTTGAAAACCCGATGGGCCTGATGGGCTTCGAGTTCGTCGAGTTCGCTTCTCCAACCCCCAATGCCCTGGAGCCGGTGTTCGAGCGGCTGGGCTTTGCCAAGGTGGCCGTGCATCGTTCCAAGGACGTGACGCTGTACCGCCAGGGCGGAATCAATTTCATCATCAATAACGAGCCGAAAAGCGTGGCCTCGTATTTTGCGGCCGAGCACGGCCCTTCGGCCTGTGGCATGGCGTTTCGGGTAAAGGACGCGCACAAGGCCTATGCCCGTGCGCTGGAGCTGGGGGCGCAGGCGCTGGATCTGCCTACCGGCCCCATGGAGCTGCGCCTGCCGGCCATCAAGGGAATAGGCGGGGCGCCGCTGTATCTTATCGACCGCTTTGCGGAAGGCAAGGCCATCTACGACATCGATTTTGAATTCATCGAAGGCGTCGACCACCATCCTGTCGGACACGGCCTCAAGGTCATCGATCATCTTACGCATAATGTGTATCGCGGCCGGATGAGCTATTGGGCGGGCTTCTACGAGAAGATCTTCAATTTCAGGGAAATCCGCTACTTCGACATCAAGGGCGAATACACTGGCCTGACGTCGCGGGCCATGACGGCGCCGGACGGCAAGATCCGCATTCCCCTGAACGAGGAGGCGGGCGGGGGCGGCCAGATCGAAGAGTTCCTCATGCAATTCAACGGCGAAGGCATCCAGCATATTGCGATGCTTACCGATGATCTGTTCGCCACCGTCGACAGCTTGCGCAAGGCGGGCGTCGAGCTGATGAAAGCGCCGCCCGACACGTATTACGAAATGCTGGAAGACCGCCTGCCGGGCCATGGCGAATCGGTGGACGACCTGCGCATGCGGGGCATTTTGCTGGATGGCAGCAGCGAGCCGGGCAACCGGCGCTTGCTGCTGCAAATCTTTTCCCAAACCTTGCTGGGCCCGGTTTTCTTCGAGTTCATCCAGCGCAAGGGCGACGACGGTTTCGGCGAGGGCAACTTCAAGGCGCTGTTCGAATCGATCGAGCGCGACCAGATACAGCGCGGCGTGATAAGCGGTTCTTAGTGGGTATTCGGCGGTCTTTCACGCGAACGTTTCCCGCCTACGGTATTAGCGAGCCTTTTGCGCTGCCTTGCCTTTGCTGGCTGAGACCCTCCAGCAGGCAGCGCAGCGTGTAGTCGAATCTCGAGTCCTCATCCTTGGCTTTGCGGCTTTTCAGCGCCGCTGAAAAGTTCGACAAGCCGACACTCTTGTTTGCCTTGACAATCTCCTGCAAGACTTCGTTATAGGTCATTCCGGATGACGATACGCCGGCGGCGCGTTTCTGTTCGCGCGCGACCCAGGTGTGGACGAATTCCGTAATGGCCCGCGTGGCCCATAACGCATTGATTTCGTCGAAGCCTGTTTCGCGCGCGATCTTGATCGACGTTTCGAAACGGACGAGGACGGCGGGAATTTTGGGTGGGCTTGCCATGACGCGCTCGGCCATGCCGGGCAGGGCGTTGTAGAACTCATATAAGGCGCATGCCCATCGATAAGCCCAGGCGCACCAGTCTTCGCCCTTGTAGTCGGGTAGCGGATAGTGCTCCATCAACTGCTCGATGACGACGTCGATGAGCGCATCCCGATCCGGGAAATAGCGATAAAGCGCCTGGGTGCTGACTCCGAGCCGCTTCGCAATGGAAATAAGGGTGAGGTTGCTCAGGCCCATATCGATGGTCGCGGCCAGAATGCTTTCTCTGTCGATGCGAGGTGGCCGGCCTGGCCCGCGCGCCTCCAATGGGGCTTTTTGCTGCGCTGCCGTAGTCACTTTTGAGGGCTTTGTCACTGAGTCATGTCCTTGATAAATAATTTGTGAAGGTGCTATACAAATTAGCAAAGCGTGTGCTAGGATCGCATTTAGTTAATGTGGTTCACTATTAGATGGTACAGAAAAAAAGGGGTGCTGTGTAGCCCTTCGCCATGCGCTTTTGATAGCTAGATTCGGGTTGGCCTTGTTTATGGCTGTCATGCACCGATGGAGTCGTTCAACAACGGTTTCACTATAAAAAGTAGGAGACATCATGGTTATTTCGAATTTCAAAAGAAGTTTTGCGCCGATGTTGCTGGCGGCTTTCTCCATGCTGGCCATTGGCCAGGCTCAGGGCAGCCCCGGGCCGCTCACTCCGGTCAAATACCAGATCGCGTCGATTCCAGGAGGAATTGACGCTCCCGTGTATCTGGCGAAGATGCGGGGCTTGTACGAAAAGGAAGGCCTGGATGTGCAGATCGTACCTGGCCGCACGTCCCAGGATACGATCAACTCGTTGATTGCGGGCGCTGCGACACTTGGATCGTCCCTGGGAATCAATGTCATATTAAGCGCGGACAAAGGCCAGCGTGTCGTTGCGGTGGGCGCCCGTTACGGCAAGAATGTTTTCGGCGTCGTCGTAGGCAAGGATTCGAATATCCATACGATCGGCGATTTGACCAAGCGCAACATCATCGTTCCAGGGGCAAGCTATGAGAATGTCCTGAAGATGGTGTTGAAGAAGAACGGGGTGGATCCGGCAACGAACCACTACATCATGGTGCCGAACCCCGGCGCAATGGTAAGTTCCTATGCCTCTGGCCAGAGCGATGGCGCCGTCACCGTGGTTCCCTGGGCGCTGCCTCGAGTCGACGCCAAACGAGCATCGAGGGGATTGTTGTTCGCGGACTTCGGCGTTCCCGAGCCTGGGTACGTGTACATTGCGACACCCGAAACGCTCAAGAACCATCCCGATATCGTCAGGAAGTTCCTGCATGCGACCTACGAAGCTAGTCGCTTGCTTCATACCGACCCCAAGCTGGCAGGGGATGCGACGGTCAAGTTCGTTCCGGGCGCCGATGCGGCGACTTCCATTGCGCAATTCGAGGCGGCCGTGCCATTCGAATGCAGCGATGCGGAAAAGGGAAAGCCCTATGGCCCCCAAAGCCTGAGCGACTGGCAAGAAACGGTACGGATCTACAAGGAGCTGGGGCTCGTCACGACGGATGTGAATCCGGCTTCCCTGTTTTCCAATGCCGCCTTCGAGCCATCTTCGGAAGTGAGCGTCGAAAAATGTCCGGCCTGAACAGCGTTCGGGGCGCGGCTGCGACGGATGCAACGCCTCATATACGGTTGAAGGATCTATCCCGGACATTTCGAAGCAGGAAAGGGGATGTGGAGGCACTGAGCTCCATCGATCTGAAAATCGAGGCGGGTTCCTTCGTCAGCATCCTTGGGCCGTCGGGGTGCGGCAAAAGTACGTTGCTGTCCATCATGGCGGGCCTCGATGTCCCGACCGGCGGCGAGATCCTGATCAATGGAAGCCGCCTGCAAGGACCGAACAGCTCGGCGGGCGTCGTGTTCCAGAAAGACCTTCTGCTGGATTGGAGGTCTTCGCTGGACAACGTTCTCCTGCAATTCGAAATGCGAGGCAAGGACGCCAGGCCGTACGTCGACAAAGCCCAGAAGCTTCTCGACATGGTGGGTGTCGGGAGCTTTGCGGGCAGCTATCCGTCCCAATTGTCGGGAGGAATGCGGCAGCGCGTGGCCATTTGCAGGGCATTGGTTCATTCGCCGACCCTTTTGCTGATGGACGAGCCCTTTGGCGCTCTGGATGCCATAACGCGGGAACAGATCACCATAGACGTTGCGCGGATTACGGCCGAATGCAGCATGACCGTGGTGTTCGTAACCCATAGTATTGAAGAGGCCGTGTTCCTTGGCGATCGAGTCATCGTCATGTCGGCCCGGCCCGGGACGATCGCGGACGATATCCAGATCGATCTGCCCCGGCCTCGTGCTGAATGGCCTCGCGGCGAGCATGTGTTCGATGCTTATGTAAAGCGTGCGCGCGAAGCGCTGGTCAGAGGAGGCGCTTATGCCCAGCTTGCCGTCTAAAGCCAAGGTTCCGGGTGCGCTGGCGCGGAAGCGGCCTGCGCTTCCGGAAATCGGAATCGCGCCTGTCATGTGGCCCGCCCTTGGGTTTGTCCTGGTCTTTGTCGTATGGGAGGCCGTGGTCCGATTCAGCAAGCTCCCGGAATTCATCCTGCCCAGCCCGATCGTTGTGCTCAAGATGGTGTATGAGCAAAGGGCGCTGCTCTGGGAGCATAGCCTGGTGACGCTGGGCGAGATTCTGGCGGGCTTTTTCTTGTCCATTGTGGTGGGCTTCCCCATTGCGGTCATGATCGCCTTTTCGCGAACCCTGGAAAGAATGCTTTATCCGCTCCTGGTCGTTTCCCAAGCCGTCCCCAAGGTAGCCGTGGCGCCGCTCTTCCTGATCTGGTTCGGATTCGGGCAAACGTTGAACGCGCTGCTTGCGCTATTGGTGGCGGTGTTTCCCGTAATCATAAATTCCGCGCTGGGGCTTACCGAGATCAATCCGGATCTGGTCCGGCTGGGGCGCGTGATGGGAGGCAATTCCTGGCGGATCTTCTGGAAGATCCGGTTTCAAACAGCGCTGCCAAGCATTTTTGCCGGCCTGAAGCTATCCATCACCCTGGCCACCATTGGCGCTGTCGTGGGCGAGCTCGTGGCGGGACAAAGTGGTCTGGGCTACTTGTCGCAGTTTGCCGCCAGCCAGTTGCAGACGATCCGCACGTTTGCCTGTATTGCGGTGCTGTCTTTCTGGGGAGTGGTGCTGTTTTATTGCGTGGTTTTTATCGAACGTCTTGCGATCCAGTGGAAACCGCGAGCGACATCCTGACGAGAATTTCCAATGAAAAATTTTGTAGCGGTCGATACTGGTGGGACGTTCACCGATTTTGTCTCGTTCGAGCCGGATAGCGGGAATGTAAAGTACACCAAGAGCCTCACGACTTATCATAATCCCATAGAGGGGATATTGGCGGGCGCCGACAAGACCGGCACCCGGCTGGAGTCCGCCGCCATTTTCAAGCATGGCACGACTCTGGTGATCAACACGCTCCTGGAGCGCTCGGGGCCCGATATTGCATTGGTTACCACCCGTGGGTTCCGCGATGTGGTCGAGCTCGGGCGCGGAAACCGTACGGAACCCTTCAACCTTTACTATCGCCGGGATCCGGTTCTTGTTCCCCGCATCCGACGATACGAATTGACCGAGCGGATTGATGGCAGCGGCCGGCCCATCGTCGAGCCCGATGCCGGCGAAGTCGGCGCGGTGGCTGAGTCGATCCGTGCCTCGGGCGCCAAAGCCGTGGCGATCTCATTCATCAATTCTTATCTGGAACCCGCTCACGAAATGATGGTCGCCGCAATGCTCCGCGACCTGCTGCCGGAGTGCTTCATAACAACGGGGGCGGAGCTTTCCCGGGAGTGGTACGAATACGAGCGAACCGCGACCGTGACGGCGAATGCTTATGCGGGGCCGAAGATAGGCGGCTATATCGCGTCTCTTGGCGGCGCGTTGGCCGAGCGCGATTTCAATGGGCGCTTCTACTTGATGGGTTCAAACGGCGGGGTGCTTTCCGCCGCTCATGCGGCCAAGGCCCCGGTGCTGCTGGTGGAGTCCGGCCCTATCGGCGGCTGCATTGGCGCCAGC
>JBEBXF010000081.1:0-10707 GCA_040391725.1 Eoetvoesiella caeni
TCGAGCACGCCCGTGCCGGCGGCAATGACGACAAGCATGCCGGCGCTGTACCACAGCATGTCGCTGGAATAGGCGACGACCTGGACGCGATAGATGATGGCCGCGGCAATGAAAACGCCGGCGGCGGCCATCCACCACATCAGTTGCAGGAAATGCTCGTACGGAAGATACGGAACGGCCGCCAGCAGGACGAGCCCCGGTATCATGCCCAGGCGCAGCAGGCCTGTTTGCCGGGTCTTGGCCAGGCCGGTCTTGAACAATTCGGTGAACAGCGTGAATGTCAGAAGGTAGTACAGGGCACAGGTCAGCTTGCGGATGTACGGCAGCGCGGCTACGGGAATGTCCTGGCCCAGCCATTGCATGTCCCAGCCCATGGAGGTGGCGGTAATGCGCAGATTGCCGATGAGCCACCCCGCAAATAGAACGTAAAGCCATTTCCGGCTGATGGCGGCGAACAGCAATAGCGTGAGGGACAGCGTAAGTACGCCGCCTTCCAGCATGTAGATAGCATGGAACGAGCCCGGCCCGAAGCCTTGGGGGTCGTTGTTGGCCAATAACGACAGTATGGGTAGAAAGGCGACAGCGGCGGGAAGCGCGACATACGTCAGTGCGCGAAGCACGCGGTCGAACAGCCTGAGCGGATCAGGAGCAAAGCGTGCGGTATCAGACTCAGGGTTTTGCATGCTTTACCATCGCAGCGCATGTGTGAAGTGGACAACGGACGACATGTGCATTGACTGTCATGATGGAAGGTAGGGAGCCTGTTCTTTACACGAGGTAGTTTGTATAAACGGCATCAGGCCCGTTAGCTTTAGAGTATAGATGGATTTAACGTATGAATATTATCTGAATGAGCCGGCACAATAGTACAGCCAATTGATCTAGTTTTGTCGTAGGTGTCGCCCGTTTTTCTCTGGGCAGGGGGGTTTCGCCGGCGAACAGGCTTTCTTTGGTTTCCCGGGGTCGAACCACGTGGTATTGGTCGCCATCGACCATGATTTCCGCGGCGCGGGGGCGTGTGTTGTAGTGGCTGGCCATGGTGAACGCGTAGGCGCCCGCCGACATGATGGCCAGCAGTTCTCCTTGTTGCAGGGCGAACCGGCGGTCGCGGGCCAGCCAGTCGCCGCTTTCGCAGATGGGGCCGACAATATCGTAGGTTCGCACCTGGTCGTGGCCCGCCGGGCTGACTTGCTCTACGCTGTGCCAGGCATCGTAAAGGGTCGGCCGGATCAGGTCGTTCATGGCGGCATCGACAATGGCGAAATTCTTGGCGTCGCCGTGCTTCAGGTATTCGACGGTGGTCAATAGTATGCCGGCGTTGCCCACCAGCGATCGGCCGGGTTCCAAAACGATTTGTAACGAATCCAGCTTCTTCGCGGCAAGGCGTTCGAACACTTGATCCAGCAAAGTCTTGGGCGTGACCAGGGTTTCGTTGGTGTAGCGGATGCCCAGGCCGCCGCCCAGATCCAGATGCTCGATATGGATGCCGAGTCCGGCCAGGGTCTGGATGAGCACGATGAGTTTGTCGAGCGCGTCCAGGTAGGGGCTGACCTCTGTGATTTGCGAGCCGATATGGCAATCGACGCCCACGACGCGCAGGCTCTGGAGCTGCGAGGCGCATTGGTAGACACGGACGGCGTCCTCGATGGCGATGCCGAATTTGTTTTCCTTGAGGCCGGTGGAAATATAAGGGTGGGTCTGGGCATCGACGTCGGGATTGACCCGCAGCGACACCGGGGCGATGACGCCTATTTGCCCGGCCACCCGGGCCAGTTGCGCGAGTTCGGCCTCCGACTCGACATTGAAGCATTTGACGCCGGCCTTCAGCGCGGCCTGTATTTCCCAGACCTGCTTGCCCACGCCCGAGAACACGATCTTGCCCGGGTCGGCGCCCACGGCCAGAGCGCGGGCAAGCTCGCCGCCCGAGACAATGTCGAAACCGGCCCCCAGTTTCCTGAATTCGTTCAGCACCGCCAGGTTGGAATTGGCTTTCATGCCGAAGCACACCAGGACGTTGCGGTCTTCGCCGGCCAGGCGATAGGACTCCCAGGCGTCGCGCAGCGCCTGGCGCGAATAAACGTACAGCGGCGTGCCGAATTGCCGGGCCAGCGTTGGCAGGGGGACGTTCTCGGCATGCAGGACGCCATTCTTGAAGTCGAAATGAGGGGCAACAGTCATTATGGATGGCTATGAATAAATGAGGGTTTTGAGTGCTCTGCGCTGGCTTGGCCAGGATGAAACGCCGCGGGTTTGAACGCCGCCTGGAACGCCTACTTTACAGGATTTGCCGAAGCCGGCGCGGTGCCGCCGTCCTGCGGCGTACCGGCGGCTGGCGCCTTGGCGGGGGCTGTGCCGGCTGCCTTGGGTGCGGGCATGTACAGCGGGCCTTTCAGGCCGCAGGCGCTTAACAGCGACAACAGAACCAGGCCGGCTACGAGACGGCCCGCCGACAGGGCAGGCGTTGCGGGTTGGGGCGCTTGCATGGCAAAACTCCACGATGGGGTAAATCGTCATTATGAACGAAACGGAGTTTCCGGCGTGCGGCGCAAGTCTTCGTTGCCGGCCCGTGCATCCGGGTTCGGATGCACGGATTCGCCAAGCGGTTTTTTTAGAACTGGACGCGCTGGGTTTGCGCCGGCGTGCCATTGAAGTTGTCGCCTGCCCCGGTGTTGCTGGAGTTGCTGGACAACTGGTTGACCAGATTGTTGATGGCATCGGCGGGCGGCGCCGCGTTTGCGTCGTCGGGAGTGGGCAAGCCTACGCGGGCGACCGCCTGGCCGGGGGGAAATTCCGAAAAATAATAGTCCCCGTTGATTTTTTCCAGCCCGTCGGGCATGGGGCCTGGAGGGATTTGCGGCTGGCCCTTCAGGGCGTAGCGCATGTAGTCCAGCCAGATGGGCAGGGCGGCGCCGCCGCCGGTTTCCCGCACGCCGAGCGAGCGGGGCTGGTCGTAGCCCATCCAGGCAACCCCCACCAGCTTGGGAGTGAAGCCGGCAAACCAGGCATCGTGCGAATCGTTGGTGGTGCCGGTTTTGCCGCCGATATCGTCGCGCTTAAGCTCGCGATGCACGCGCGCGCCGGTGCCGAACGTGGCCACGCCGCGCAGCATGTCGTCCATGACGTACACCGTGCGCGGATCGACGACGCGGGCGGCGGCGTCGCCCGCCACGATGGGCTTGGCCTGCATGATGACTTTGCCGCTGCTGTCGGTGATGTGGTCGATAAGATAAGGCAGGACGCGATAGCCGCCGTTGGCGAATACCGAGTAGCCGCCGGCCAGTTGCAGCGGCGTGACGGCGCCCGCGCCCAGCGCCAGGGGCAGCACGGCGGGGTTGCGCGCGCGGTCGAAGCCGAAGCGCGTGATGTAGTCCTGCACGTATTTGGGGCCCACGGCCTGCATCAGGCGGATGGACACCATGTTCTTGGACTTGTACAGGCCCTGGCGCATGGTCAGCATGGGCTCGTAGGAGTTGCCGTAGTTCTTTGGCGCCCAGGGCTTGGAGCCGGTTTGCTCGGCGGTAAGCGTGAACGGTTCGTCGGACACCTGGGTGGCGGGCGTCATGCCGCGTTCCAGCGTCGAGGCGTAGATGAACGGCTTGAACGAGGAGCCCGGCTGGCGCCAGGCGGCGGTGACGCGGTTGAACTGGTCGTCGCCGTAGCTGAAGCCGCCGACCATGGACTGGATGGCGCCGTCTTCGGGACGTATTGAAACAAAGGCCGCCTGCACGGTGGGCTTGTTGATGATTTCCCAGTAGTCGCCATTCTTGTGGACGTACACCACCGAGCCGCGCTGGATCTTGACGTCTTCCTTGGCATTCTTGACCAGGCCGCGGGCAATGACCTTCAGGGCGTTCTTGTTGGTGATGTCGATGATTTCCTGCGAGGAACGGGCCACGACGACTTTGTCGGGGCTGGCCGAAAGCACCAGGCCCACCAGCAGATCGTCGCTGTCGGTGTATTTGTCCTGCAGCGAATCCAGAACGCCGTCCAGTTTGTTGGAGTCGCTTTCCACACCGGCGGGCAGGTCGATGGTTTCTTCAGGGCCGGGATAGGGCGCGCGGCGCGTGTAGTCCAGCACGCCTTCGCGCACGGCTTTGTACGCGGCTTCCTGGTCGCCCGACTTGATGGTGGTGTAGATGTTGAAACCGCGCGAATAGACATTGTCCTGGTAAACGCCGTACAGCAGCTGGCGCGCAAGGTCGGCGACGTAGTCGCCGTGAATGGCGTAGCCCCCTGTTGGCGTGCCCGGCGCCGATTTCAGCACGATGGGCTGCGCTATGGCCTGCTTGTATTCGTCCTCGGTCAGGTAGCCGAGGTCTTTCATGCGCCCAAGCACATAGCCCTGGCGAGCCTTGGCGCGCGAGAAATTGGCAATGGGGTTGAAGCGCGACGGCGCCTTGGGAATGCCGGCCAGCATGGCGGCCTCGGCGGGGGTGATTTCGGACAGAGGCTTGCCGAAGTATGTGCGCGAAGCCGCGGCAAAGCCGTATGCCCGGTGGCCCAGATAGATCTGGTTCATGTACAGATCCAGAATCTGATCCTTGGACAAGGTGGATTCGATCTTGAATGTCAGCAGCAGTTCGTAGAACTTGCGGGTATAGGTTTTTTCGGAGCTGAGATAAAAGTTGCGGGCGACCTGCATGGTGATGGTGCTGGCGCCTTGCGCCTTGGACATGTTCACCACGTTGGCGACCATGGCGCGGATCACGCCCAGCCAGTCGATGCCGCCGTGCTGGTAAAAGCGGTCGTCTTCGGCTGATAAAATGGCCGACTTCATGACGTCCGGAATTTCATTGAAGCTCAGGACATTGCGGCGCTCTTCGCCGTATTCGCCGATAAGCACTTTATCGGCCGTATAAATACGCAACGGCACCCGAGGCCGGTAGTCGGTCAGGGCGCTGAGGTCGGGCAGGTTGGGCCAGGCCAATGCAAGCGCCAGCGCGCCCAGCAGCGCGCCGCACAACCCCAGGCCGGCTGCGAAGACGACTATCTTGAGGATAAAGCGCCCGAGCCACGAACGGGATTGCGGGGAGGAATTTTGCGAGGATTTGGTAGAGGAACTCATTGAGGGCGATTTTAAGTCCAACTTGCGTCAGACTACGGTTTGCACAGCGGGTTTGTGTAACAAATTAATGCAGTGCAGCAGCCTATGGTGGGATTGCAAGTGGGATAATACACAAATGAATGACTCTTTACGTTTTGACGCCGCGACGGCGTCGCCCGCCGCCAAGAGCGCCGAGGCGGCCGAAACCGTGTTGCTGCCTTACGACAAGCCTATTTTCCTGGTCGGAATGATGGGGGCGGGCAAGACCACGATTGGCCGCCATCTGGCACGGTCGCTGGGCCGCAAGTTCGTCGACCTGGATCTGGCGCTGCAGGATCGTTGCGGGGTGCAGGTTGCGACGATCTTCGAGATCGAAGGCGAAGAAGGCTTCCGGCGCCGCGAAACCGCGTTGCTGGACGAATACTCCCGCACTCCCGGCATCGTCCTGGCGACGGGCGGCGGAGCCGTATTGGCCGCCGAAAACCGCGGCTATCTCAAGGATCGCGGCGTGGTCGTGTATTTGCGGGCCAGCGGCGACGAGCTTTATAAACGCGTGGCCCGCGATCGCCATCGTCCTTTGCTGCAAACCGGGAATCCGCGCGAGCGGCTGCTCGAACTGCTGCGCCAGCGCGAGCCGTTGTACGATGAAGTGGCCGCGCTGACTTTCGACACGGGCAGCCTGCCGGTACCGCAAGTGGTGCGCACCCTGATTTCGCTATTGCAAAACTACGAGAAGCATTCATGACCACGGTACACGTCGACACGCCTGGAGGGCGCTACCCCATCAATATCGAGGCCGGCCGCCTGGATCGCCTGGCCGAAGCCGTTCCGCACGATGCCACCTCCATAGCCGTGGTCAGCAATCCGACGGTGGCGGCGCATTACAGGGCTCGCGCGCAAGACGCGCTGGCCAAGTCGGGCAAACGCGTCATCTACATCGAGCTGCCTGATGGCGAGTCCTACAAAGATTGGCAGACCCTGAACCTGATCTTCGACGGCCTGCTGCAAAACCGCTGCGACCGCAAGGCCGTGCTGGTGGCGCTTGGCGGCGGCGTGATCGGCGACATGGTGGGGTTTGCCGCCGCCAGCTACATGCGCGGCATCCGGTTCGTGCAGGTTCCCACCACCCTGCTCGCGCAGGTGGATTCCTCGGTGGGCGGCAAAACGGCCATCAACCACCCGCTGGGCAAGAACATGATCGGCGCGTTCTATCAGCCCATCGCCGTCGAAATCGATACCGACGTCCTCAACACCCTGCCGGCCCGCGAAATCAGCGCGGGCCTGGCCGAGGTCATCAAGTACGGCTGCATCATCGACGCGCAGTTTTTCGACTGGTGCGAGCAGAATGTCGCGGCGCTGCGCGCCCTGGATCACGATGCCGTTTCGTATGCCATCCAGCGCTCGTGCGAGCTCAAGGCCTATGTGGTGTCGCAGGACGAGCGCGAGTCGGGCATGCGGGCAATCTTGAATTTCGGCCATACCTTCGGCCATGCGATCGAAGCGGGCCTGGGCTTTGGCGAGTGGCTGCACGGGGAAGCGGTGGGCTGCGGCATGGCCCAGGCCGCCGAGCTGTCCGTGCGGGTTGCGGGCCTGGACGAAGCCAGCGCCAGGCGCGTGCACAATCTGGTGCATGCCATCGGCTGCCCGGTCACGCCGCCCAATCTGGGCACCGAGCACTGGATAGAACTCATGCAGGTCGATAAAAAAACAGAAGGCGGCACATTGCGTTTCATCATGCTGCCCGAAATCGGCAAGGCGGTATTCCAGCCCGCTCCGCTCGACGAATTGCGGCAGGTGCTGCACAAGACCGCCGTGCCGGTGCTGTAAGGCGTATCGATGACGCAATTGGCGCCTTACGCCTGCAATCCAGAGCAGACCCGCGGCCGCGTGCATGCCGAAGCGCCGCCGGTCGGACGCAGCCAGTTCCAGCGCGACCGCGACCGCATCATTCACTGCAATGCGTTCCGCTTGCTGGAATACAAGACCCAGGTGTTCATCAACCACGAAGGCGATCTGTTTCGCACGCGGCTTACGCACAGCATCGAGGTGGCCCAGATAGGCCGGACCCTGGCGCGCAACCTGGGCCTGCATGAAGACCTGACCGAAGCCATTTCATTGGCCCACGATCTGGGCCATACGCCTTTCGGCCACGCGGGCCAGGACGAGCTCAATGCCTGCATGCACGAGCTCGCGCCGGCCGCCGGCGGTTTCGAGCACAATCTGCAGAGCCTGCGGGTGGTGGACGAGCTGGAAGAGCGCTATGCGGCGTTCAACGGCCTCAACCTGTGTTTCGAAACCCGCGAAGGCATACTCAAGCATTGCTCGGTGTCGCATGCGCGCACGCTTGGCGCGGTGGGCGCGCGTTTTCTCGAACGCACCCAGCCTTCGCTGGAAGCGCAGATCGCCAATCTTGCCGACGAAATCGCCTACAACAACCACGACATCGACGATGGCCTGCGTTCGGGGCTGATCACGATCGAGCAGTTGCAGATGCTCGAGATTTTTTCGACCCATTATTCCCAGGTCGTGCGCCGGTATCCCAATATCGACAGGCGCCGCGCCATTTCCGAAACCATACGCGCCATGATCAATACATTGGTGGTGGATCTTACGGAAACCACGCGGGCCAATATTCTTCAGCACCAGCCGGACAGTGCCGATGCGGTGCGCGCCGCGCCGCCCCTCGCGGCATTCTCGTCATCCATGCGCGCGCAGGCCGACGCCCTGAAGAGCTTCTTGCTGACCAATCTGTACCGGCATTACCGTGTCATGCGCATGACGACCAAGGCGCGCCGCATTGTGCGGGAGCTGTTCGTGGCCTTCTTGAGCGAACCCAGGCTGCTGCAGGCCGAGTACCGGCGGAGCGACGACATAGCGCAGGCGCGGGCCATTGCCGATTACATTGCGGGCATGACGGACCGCTATGCGATCCGCGAGCACCGGGCGCTGTTCAGCATGGATTAGGGCCTGTTAACAGGCCCCGATGGGCATATGGCCCATCGAGCGGATTTCTTCGATCAGCAATTGCGCGCCCGGCGACGAGTGGTCTTGCGTGCGCCGCAATATGCCGATGGGCCGGCTGGTTTCGGGCAGGTCGATGGGCAGAACGACCAGCGAGCCAGCGTCGATCTCGGGCTGGAACAAGTGGCGGGAGGCGGCGGTAACCATATCGCTGTTGAGCAGCAGCCCGCGGATCATGGAAAGATCGGAGGATTCGACGGCGACGCGAGGTTGCGGCATGCCCAGCGTTTCGAAGGCGGCGCGCAGGACCTCGCGTGTGGGCGTGCTCCGCCTGGGGAGTATCCAGTCGGCGTCCAGGGCTTCGCGCACAGTGCAGGTTCGGCCGGCCGCCAGGGGATGGCCCGCCCTGGCAATGACGACCATGCGGTCGCTGAAGAGATCTTCGCGGATCAGATCGGCGTATTGTTCGATAGGCCGCAGCGCGCCGAGCACCAGGTCGATATCGCCGCACCACAGCCCGTGGGTCAGGGTTTCGAAAGGGCCTTCCACCGTGGTGAAGTGCAACTGCGGGTATCGCTTGTGCAGATTGGCGATGGCCGAGGGCAGTATGTAGGCGCGCCCGAAGGGCAAGGCCCCGATGGTGACGCGGCCTTCCATGACGCCGTTCATGGCGGCGATTTCCGCCACCGCCAGGCGCAGTTGGGTAAGCGCCCTTTTTATGTGCACCAGCAGCAGTTCCCCGACGGACGTCAGGCGGATGGTGGAGGTGGAGCGGTCGAACAGAGCCAGCCCCGTGCTGACTTCCATATCGCGCAGGGCGATGCTTACCGCCGGCTGCGAGATATTCATTTGCTGCGCCACCGCGCCCATGTGCTTGTGCTCCGAGAACGCGACGAGCACGGCCAGCCGGCGCTCGTTGACGGCCAGCGAGAAGATGGGGGCATTGCGTGGCTGCAGGCCGCTTTCTTCGTAGATTTCCTTGAGGGCATCGCGCACCGCCTGCATTTCTTCGAATGCGAATTCCACCCGCCGCGCCAGCACCTTGCCGGCGTCGGTGGGCAGCATGCCGCGGGTGGTGCGTTCGAACAGCTTTACATCCAGGGCTTCTTCCAGTTGCTGGATCGAGTTTTGCACCGCGGACTGCGCGCGCCGGAGCTCATCGGCGGCTTTTGTCATGCTGCCCAGGCGGCAGACGGCATGGAAAACCCTGAGGTGCTTGGTATGTGGAATGGTGGGTTCCGAGGTGCTGGATTTCACGGCGGGCTCATAAGGCGTTTCGGTGTCGTTAGAAGTGTTTTAGATGACGAAAGCACGAGGACGCATGCCAGAATGTAGTCATTGTAGCGGGCCCGGTTGCGGGCCGAACTCGGGAGAAACACCATGCTGGTTACGCCAAACTTCGTCATGCCCAATCTCGATCTCGAGAAGATCATGCGCTCCTTGCTGGAAACAGGCAAGAGGACGCATCAATTGTGGCTGACGCCGGACTCGCTGGCCTTTGTGGCGCGCGGCCGCGAATACCGCAGCGAGTTTCATATCAACCCCAGCTATGAAATCCAGTACTCGATCAAGGGCGACCTGAACCTGCACTACCGCACCCCGGGAGGCGAGGAAAAAGTCGCCTTCGTGCCCCAGGGTTCGTGTTTGTTCCAACCGCCCTTCGTGCCGCATTCGCCGCGCTTTGCGCCCGACTCGTTCCAGTTGGTCATCGAGCGCGCGCGCCTTCCGGGCGAGATCGACCGCTTCCATTGGTTCTGCCCCAATTGCGATCACTTTCTTCACGAAGAGTTCTACACCGTCGACGACTACAAGGCCGATCCGGTCTCGCGCGCCTACGATAATTTCTACGAGTCGGAAGAGTTCCGCACCTGCACGAAGTGCGGCACGGTCACGCCGGTTCCCGAGCAGTGGGCGGCCAAGGCATGAGCAGTGTGCCCACAACACTTGAAGAGCAGTTGCAGCCCGAGCACAGCGCGCTGCTCGTCATCGACATGCAAAACGATTTTTGCGCCGAAGGCGGCTACCTGCATACGCGGCGCAATTACGATGTCAGCTTTGCCCCGGCCGTGGCGGCCAATATCCAGGTTCTGATAGACGGCGCGCGCCAGGCCGGTGTGCCGGTGGTATGGATCCATTCCATCTACGACTTCAAGTACCTGACCGAGTCCTACAGGGTCAAGCGCGGCGAGGAAGGCTGCTGCCTGGAAGGCAGCT
The DNA here is from genome assembly GCA_040391725.1 of Eoetvoesiella caeni. Lineage (GTDB taxonomy): Bacteria > Pseudomonadota > Gammaproteobacteria > Burkholderiales > Burkholderiaceae_B > Eoetvoesia > Eoetvoesia caeni_A. Next base: position 10,220 of record JBEBXF010000081.1, read on the forward strand.
GGGGAGCGGCCCCTTTCGGGGTCGAGCCGGCCCAGGGCGATATCGTCGTGCAAAAGCACAGCTTCAGCGGCTTCTACGGCACGGGGCTCGACGAAACCCTGCGTGCGCAAGGTATCAAGACACTGGTGATCACCGGGGTCGCCACCAACGTATGCGTCGACTCCACGCTGCGCGAGGGATTCTTTCACGGCTACTACATCGTGCTTGCCGAAGACTGTGTTGGCAGCAATAGCCGGATCGGCCACGAAGGCACCCTGGCCACTGTGCGCAACAACATCGGCGCCGTCGTGCCGTCGCAGAAGGTGGCGGCATTGCTGTCCCGCCGGGTGGCGGCCTGATCTTTCAGCGCGCCCGGCAGTTCATTGCGGTGAAGCCTGTTCGGCTGCCGCCATGTCTTCCAGCATTTTCCTGACGCGTGACGGTCCTGCATCAATGGATAGCCACGTTTGTTGACGTGTGCCGGTTGCGGTTTGCTCGCGCTGCACGGC